>JAACDY010000192.1 GCA_009936675.1 Bacteroidota bacterium | reverse complement strand
CTTGCCTACACCCCTACATTGGATGCTCTAGCCTCAAAGGGATTTTTATACAATAATGCCATTGCCAATGCGCCCGTTTGTGCACCGGCACGAAACGCCATCATCACCGGAATGTACCCCTCTTCTCTAGGAACCCTGCATATGCGTTCTTTCTCCAGTGCTATGAAAAGTACAGGAAGAATTCCAGAGGACGTCAAACTCTATCCTGAGGTATTGAGAAAGGCTGGTTATTATTGCACCAACAACAGCAAAGAGGATTATAACTTCAATTTGAAAAGGAAAATCTGGGACGAATCGAGTAAAACGGCTCATTGGAAAAACCGTCCGAATAAGGATACCCCTTTCTTTTCTATTTTTAACTTGATCATGACCCATGAAAGTTGTATAAACGATAAAGGAAAACACGAGCGTCTGACCCAAGTCCTCCCCGAGCACTTAAGGACAGACCCTAGTAAAATAGAGGTTCCCCCCTACTTTCCCGATACGTCCGAAACAAGAACATTACTGACCCGACATTATGACAATATCGCCACTATGGATGCTGTGGTAGAAAAAATACTCGATGAACTCAAAGCGGCCGGTGAAAGTGAAAATACCATCGTATTGTTTTACTCCGATCACGGAACTGGACTGCCCAGACACAAAAGATGGTTGTTTGATACGGGGGTAAAAGTTCCTTTTATCGTATATATTCCAGAACAATTCAAAGAGTTGTATCCCGCCCAACCGGGAAGCGAGGTAAATCAATTGGTCAGTTTTATTGACTTGGCTCCTACTGTCATTGAGTTGGCAGGAGCAGAAATTCCGAAAACCATGCAAGGGCAATCTTTTCTTGGAGAAAAACAAAAACCAGAAAGAGACTATGTTTACTTGGCCAGAGGTAGAATGGATGAACGCTATGACATCCAAAGAGGAGTAAGAAGTAAACAGTATAAGTACCTGCGGTATTATGAGCCCAAAAACCCTTTCATTCAATACATGAATACCCCAGAAGGAGGTCCTATGATGACAGAACTTAGAAAGGCTGAAAAAGCAGGGACACTAAAGCCAGAAGGGCAACAATTGGTGGCCACTACCAAGCCTACTGAATCCTTATTTGATTTGCAAAAAGATCCGATGGAATTTAATGACTTGGCCCATGATCCGAATATGAAAGAAGTGCTGACCCAACTCCGATCCGAACACGACCAATGGATGAAAAAAGTTTTGGATGTGGGCTTGATCCCAGAAGCCATAATGAGGCGTTGGGAAGAAAAGAACAATCGATCCATTTATGTATGGATAAGAACTCAAGAGGATTTTTATGACGACTTGCTACTGATGTCCTCAACAGCAGATGAAAACATACTTTTTGAAGGATTAAATCATCCTAACGAAGCCGTTCGATATTGTGCAGGACAAGGCCTTTACAATCTGGATAAAAAAATAAAAAACAGCACCATTGAGCGATTAATACAAAAACTGGATGATTCCATTGTTAATGTAAGTATTAGTGCCGCCAGAGTATTACTGAAGCATGAGTCACCATCGAATAAAATATTTAAAATATTGTCTCAAGGATTAGAGGCAGAAAACGAGTGGACGCGTTTACAAACAGCTTTGGTTTTGGATGATTTTCAGGATGCCCTCCGCGCTTTGGAAAGTACGGCTCAAAATCATATCAATAACGATCCCAATAAATATGTAGTCCGGGTTCTCAATCACGGATTAAATGTTCTCAATGGGACTATGAACAAAGTCAAATAATCTGATTTTTTTTAACAGCTACCATTTAAAATCTTAAATAAGTAGCAATATTCAAAAAAAACTTTATTTTTGGTAAAGCGTTCGTGTACGCACACAAAAAAGCATATTTAAACTTTAATCAACATAAGTTATGGATTTAAACAGAAGGAAATTTATCAAAGATGCCTCACTGGTTTCTGCTGGAGTGATCGCTGGAGTAAGTGGGGTTAGTGCTGCCAGTAGTTCGATGAGTGCCCAGAGTTACAGGAGAATAATAGGCTCCAATGATCGTCTCAACGTGGGGATTGTAGGATTTTCGAGTCGAGCCAAAGGTTCACTTATCCCTGCTTTTCAAGGGCATACAAAACAACAAAACTGCCAGATTGTTGGTGTTTCTGATATTTGGAACAGAAGGAGAGACGAGGGAAAAGCGTTTCTAGAAAAAACAACTGGTAACAAAATCGAAACATGGAGGAACAATGAGGAAATGTATGACAAAAATCAAATTGATGCTGTCATCATCTCAACTGCCGACTTCCAACATGCCCTTCATACCGTTCAAGCCGCCAATGCCAAAAAGGACGTATATGTTGAAAAGCCATTTGCCGAAACCATGGAAGATGCCAGATTGGGAAAAAAAGCCGCCAATGATGCTGGAATTGTTCTTCAGGTAGGATCACAACGAAGAAGTGGGAAAAACTATCATGCTGCCAATAAATACATCAAATCTGGCGCTTTTGGAGACGTAGTAATGGTTGAAATGACATGGAATGTCAATCAGCCCGGAAGATGGAGAGTGTATCCCAATAAAGTAAGTGACATCAAAGAATCTGACGTAGATTGGAAAAGATATTTGATGAACCGACCCTATCAAAAATGGGATCCTAGAAAATATTTAGAATACCGATTGTTCTGGCCCTTGTCTTCGGGTATTCCTGGACAATGGATGGCGCACCAAATTGACACCGTTCATTGGTTTTCAGATTTGGCACACCCCAGAAGTGTTGCTGCCAATGGCGGTATCTACCTTTGGAAAGACGGACGATCCAACTTTGATACCATGACGGCAGTATTTGATTACGGTCCTTTGGATGATCCAACCTCTGGATTCCAAGTGGTATATTCTTCGCGCTTTACCAACTCTGCGGGAGGAACCAAAGAAATTTATTACTCCAACGGCGGTGAATTAAACATGAAAACCAACAAAGTAACTCCCAATGGAGGGCTTACTAAAAGATTTGCCGATCAAATGAACATGAAACCCAATCAATTAAATGAATTCTCATTATCAGATTTGGAAACCAAAGTGGTTACTTCTGCCAATACAGGGGTGGACAACATGACTTCCAATCATATGCTGAATTGGCTGGAATGTGTTCGCTCAAGAGAAAAAACCAATGCACCGGTTGAGGCAGGTTACAACCACTCTATTCCAAATATCATGACAACAGCCTCGATGAGAACTGGTCTCAAAGCTACCTTTGACGAGGAAAATCAAGAAGTGTTAGCAGGAGGTAAAATCTTTAAATATTAACCATTGTTATGATTCGGGCTTTTTTTTTAATCAGTGCGCTTTGCATCTTCTCGATGTCATGCAATGAACAACCCAAAACAACCGAAGCAGATTCCGCTTCGGTTGTTTTTGTTAACGATACAGTTAACCAAAAAGTTGACGTACAACTCAATGGAAAGCCATTTACCAGTTACCATTATCAAGCTTCATTACCAAAACCCGTTCTTTTTCCTTTGGTTACTGCCAGTGGAAAAACACTGACTAGAGGTTTTCCTATTGACCCCCAACCAGGAGAGAGAGTTGACCACCCACATCATATGGGACATTGGTTCAACTATGGAGACGTTAATGGTTTGGACTTTTGGAACAACTCCGATGCCATTCCAAAAGAAAAATTGAAAGACTATGGTAAGATTGTACACAGTGAAATTGTAAAAATAAATCAAGAAGAAGGCAGTCTCACCACCAAAAGCACCTGGCAAAGCACTTCGGGTGAATCCATGTTGGAGGAAACCACAGTTTTTAAATTTTCGCAAGAAGGAAACACCAGAATTGTTGATCGATACAGCACACTCACAGCCCTTCAAGACATTTCTTTCAAAGATAACAAGGAAGGCGTTTTTGGGGTTCGAGTAACCCGTGCTATGGAATTACCCGCCAAAAAGCCAGCGATTTTTGTAGATGCACAAGGCAATCCCACAGAGGTAAAAGTCTTGGACAATACCGGAGTGAATGGTAATTACCTCAGTAGTGAGGGATTGGAAGGAAATGACGTTTGGGGAACCCGTGCAGAATGGGTAAAACTCTACAGTACCATAAATGAAGAAGCTGTTTCTATAACCATTATGGACAATCCTAACAATGTGGGATATCCCACCTATTGGCATGCCAGAGACTACGGTCTTTTTGCAGCCAACCCACTGGGTCAAGAAGTTTTTTCTAAAGGTAAAGAAGCCTTAAACTTTGCTTTAAAAAAGGGAGAATCTGTTAGTTTTCACTATCGAATGTTGATACATAATGGATCGGTTTTAGCCCCTAAAGACATCAATAAATTTTCCTTGGTGAGCTCTAAATATAAAAGTTTTTTTGACGGAAACGACCTCTCCCAATGGATGATTCCCGAGAACAACATCTGGTGGTCTGTTGAGGATAAAACATTAAAAGTCAAAAGCGGTCCTGACCAAAAAGGATCAACCCTTTGGACCAAAGACAAATTTGATAATTTTCGTGTTCGATTAAAATTTAAGTTTGGCCCTGGAACTGTGGATTCAGGGATTTTTATGCGTGGTGACGATGCCCGTAATCCACAAGTCCAAATCGGAATTTCAGGATCACTCAAAAGAGACATGACAGCTTCACCTTACGTCCCCAAGCAGGGCTATCCCAAAGAAGCTACTTTGGTGAAGGAACTGCTCAAACAAGACGGTTGGAACGAAATGGAAGCGGAAGCGATCGGTAACCGCTACCGAGTATGGCTCAACGGCAAACAGGTGATGGACTATACACTTGAAGACGCTAATTTATCTGGCCCAGTAGGTCTACAACTCCACGGTAAAAGAGAAATGGAGATATGGTATCAATCCATTGATATTGCGAGATTCTAAAAAAAGT
>JAACDY010000191.1 GCA_009936675.1 Bacteroidota bacterium | reverse complement strand
TCAAAATTTGATTTTACAGATGTTTGCTTTAGTTGATTGCAATAATTTTTACGCTTCTTGCGAACGGGTTTTCCAACCTCAGTACGAAGGCAAGGCGGTGGTTATTCTTTCCAATAACGACGGCTGTGTGATTGCCAGGAGCAACGAAGCCAAGGCACTAGGGATTCCTATGGGAGCTCCTGCTTTCAAATTTAGAAACGAATTCAAAAAGCACAACATCAGGGTTTTTTCTTCCAACTACCCCCTTTATGGAGACATGAGCCATCGGGTGATGAAAATCTTGGAAACCTACACCCCCAATGTGGAAATATACAGCATAGACGAAGCCTTTTTAAAGTTCGAAGGATTTGATTATTTTGACCTCAATGCAAAGGGTCTAGAAATGCGCAAACAAGTACGGAAATGGACGGGAATCCCCGTATCGGTGGGGCTGGCTCCTTCCAAAGCTTTGGCCAAAATTGCCAACAAAATTGCCAAAAAGTTTGACAAAAGAACCCAAGGAGTTTACTGTATCGACAGTGATAAAAAACGACTAAAAGCACTAAAATGGACTCCCATAGAAGATGTTTGGGGCGTGGGCAGACAACACGCCAAACGACTCCAAGCCTTGGGCGTAACAACCGCCCTGGATTTTGTGAATTTACCCGACGAATGGGTCAAAAAGCAAATGAGCATACTGGGACTGCGATTGAAAAGAGACTTGGAAGGCGTTCCTTCCATACAATTGGAAGAGGTGACTCCTGCAAAGAAATCTATTGCTGTTACTCGAAGTTTTAAAAATATACTTAATATATTTATTAGTCTTGAAGAACGCATTACCACCTACACCCTCTTGGGGGCCGAAAAACTGCGAAAGCAAAAAAGCTGCGCTACTGCCCTTCACGTTTTTGTAAGGAGCAACCCCTTTGATCCCAATGCCGCACAATACCGCAACGGCTGCACCCTGACCCTACCCCATGCCACAGATTCCAATTTTGTATTGAACCGTTATGCTTTGATGGGCTTGAGGAATATTTTCAAACCAGGAATTGAATACAAAAAGGCAGGAGTCATATTGCTAGGGCTAACGCCTTCCTCTTCCAGACAAATCACTTTGTTCGAACAGGATACGGTAAAACATACGGCATTGATGCAAACCCTAGACAAAATTCACCGCCGTTATGGCCCACACCGAATGAAGCTGGCCAGTCAGGATTTAAAACAAACGTGGAAAATGAAACGAGAGCATCTTTCCAACCGATTTACTACAGAAATCAATGAAATCATCAGTGTAAAATGAGCGATAAAGAGGACAAAATTATCTTTTTTCAACCCGATCAAGAATTGGGAAAGTCTTCCTTTTTGGCACAAGAAGGGATTTCGGCCGGTTTCCCCTCTCCTGCCGATGATTTTAAAGAATTACGGATCAGTATTGACCGCGAAGTGGTCAAAAATGAGGAAGCAACATTCTACGCCCGAGTATCTGGCGAATCCATGCAAGGAGCTGGATTGGACGACGGGGACTTGTTGGTCATCGACCGCAGCTTGGAAGCACAAGACAATAAAATAGCCGTTTGCTTTATCGATGGGGAGTTCACCGTAAAACGCCTAAAGGTAGAAGAAGACTGTGTTTATCTAATGCCAGAAAATCCCAAATACCATCCCATTAAAGTGACCGAGGACAACGAATTGATCATCTGGGGTGTGGTAACTTATGTGGTTAAAAAAGTTTAACCTACAGTCTTTCAAAAATCCCAGCGATCCCTTGACCTCCCCCAACACAGGCGGTGACCATACCGTATTTTTGTTTGCGGCGTTGCATTTCGTTCAAGAGTTGAATGGTGAGTTTGGCACCAGTACAACCCAGAGGGTGACCCATGGCCACGGCACCTCCATTGACATTGACCGTATCGGGATCCATTCCACTTTCTTGAATAACGGCCAAAGCCTGAGCAGCAAAGGCTTCGTTGAGTTCTGTCTGTTCAATTTCAGACAATTTTAGCCCGGCTTGTTGCAGTGCTTTGGGAATGGCTTCACAAGGGCCAATACCCATGTAGAGTGGATCGACTCCCCCAACAGAACAGGCGGCCATTCGAGCTTGGGGTTCCAAGCCCAATGCTTTGACTTTTTCTTCGCTCATCACCAAAGTAAAGGCAGCTCCATCGGAAGTTTGTGAAGCATTTCCAGCAGTGATGATGCCTCCTTGTTTGAAAACCGCCCTTAATTTGGACAAGCCTTCAACAGTGGTGTCCCTCCTAACGCCTTCATCGACCGAAACGGTATGAGAACTACTGACTTTTTTGCCATCTTTGACATATACATCTTCCACAGTAATGGGAACAATCTCATCTTCAAAATAACCTTGATCAATGGCGTGAGCCGCTTTTTGGTGGGAAGCGAAAGAGAAGGCATCAGCTGCCTCACGACTGATGTTGAATTTTTCGGCAACCGCCTCTGCCGTAGCTCCCATACTGACATGGTAATTGATGTTTTCCATATTGGCTTTATAGCTGGGAGACAACTTATATCCGGTCATGGGAATAAGGCTCATGCTCTCAGTTCCTCCAGCAATATAAATATGTCCCATACCTGCTTTGATTTTAGCCACTGCCATTGCAATGGCTTCCAAACCAGAGGCACAATAACGATTGATAGTAATTCCCGGTACTTCGATGCCCAATGCTCTTGCAGAAATGAGCCGACCTACCTGAAGGCCTTGCTCTCCTTCGGGATTGGCACAGCCTACGATGACATCATCGACGGTGGTGGGGTCCAAAGCTGGAACTTGACCGACCAAATGTTTTAATACATCGACGGCCATATCGTCAGAGCGGTAATTTTTAAACCCGCCTTTTTTGGCTTTTGCCACTGCAGTTCTGTATCCTTTTACTATGTATGCTTCCATATTCTTTAGTTTCTTAGGGGCTTGTTGTTCATTAATAAATACTGTATTCTGTCTAGGGTTTTTTGATTTCCCAATAAGCTCATGAAGGCCTCGCGTTCGATGTCGAGTAAATACTGCTCACTCACTTTTTGGGAACTGGTCAAATCTCCCCCACACATCACATACGCCAATTTACGTGCGATTTCCTCATCGTATTCCGACATGAATTTACCCAATCTGTATTCGTTGATGGCAGAGTAGAGTACTCCCAATCCGCCTCTTCCCAGCACTTCAATATCTTCTCTGGGGGAAGGAGGGATATAATCTTTGGCGAGCTCCAGCACTTTTTCTTTGGCCAAGCCAATATTTCTTTGAACGTTGTAGGAAATGGTGTCACGGTTTTCCAATAGATAGTGTAGATCAAAAGCTTCGGAGGCCGAAGTGGAAACGGCTGCCGTTGCAATGGATTTGAAGTGGTCAATCAACATAGGGGTTTGAACATCTCCTTCGTAGAAACCATCTGAGACCCTCAGGGCAAATTCTTTGCTTCCACCACCTCCAGGGATCAAACCTACGCCGACTTCTACCAGTCCTATATAGGATTCAGCGGCAGCGACGGCAGCATCACAGTGCATAGTGATTTCGCAACCTCCCCCGAAAACATAACCTTGGGTGGCAACGACCACTGGGATTTTTGAGGTTCGGATTCTCATGTTGACG
>JAACDY010000190.1 GCA_009936675.1 Bacteroidota bacterium | reverse complement strand
GAAAAATGTCTTTTTGGAAATTCAAAACCATAGGGAAAGATAGAAAAATTCCTAGGAATTACGATAGGCATTCAAGGCTTTTTCCAAAACTTCGGCAGCGCGTTGGAGTTTTTTGCTATCCAACACAAATGCCAATCGGACTTGATCTTTGCCCAACTCAGGAGAAGAGTAAAAGCCCGCAGCTGGAGCCAGCATAACGGTTTGCCCTTGATCTTCAAAATCGGTGAGCAAAAATTTAGAAAAATCTTCGGCACTATCGACTGGGAGTTTAGCAATACAATAAAATGCTCCCATGGGGTTGGAAACTGCTACACCCTCTATTTTTTCCAGTGCAGCAACGGTGACATTTTTCCTTTTTTCGTATTCTTTTTTTACATCATCCAAATAGGAAGAGGAGGACGAAACAGCGGCTTCACTGGCCATCAACGCCAAGGCAGGGGGAGACAAGCGAAGGTGCGCAAATTTGAGCGCAGTGGCCATCAGTGCTTTATTTTTGGAAATCATACAGCCCACCCTTGCTCCACATAAACTATAACGCTTGGATACCGAATCGATCATCACCGCATGTTCACTGCCTTTTTCCGACTTTAAAACAGAATAATGGGACTGTTCGGTGTAGATGAATTCTCGATATACCTCATCTACGATGATAAAAATATCGTGTGCTACGGCCAGATCAATCAAGGCCTTTATTTCCGCCTCACTGTAGAGATAACCCGTTGGATTACTGGGGTTGCAGATCAGTATGGCTCGGGTCTTGTCAGTGATTTTCTCCTTTAATTCCTCAATGGGAGGCAATTCGAATTGATTTTCAAAATGCGAAACCACAGGAATAACTTCTACACTACAAGCAGCTGCAAATCCGTTGTAATTGGCATAAAAAGGTTCGGGAATGATGATTTCATCCCCAGCATCGCAAATCACGTTGAGGGTAAATGACAAAGCCTCACTGGCTCCTGTGGTTACAATGATGTCATCGGGTTCAATGGCTATACCGTGTTGCTCATAGTAACTGCAAAGCTGAGTTCGATAGGACAGGGAGCCTTGAGAGGAACCATAGGGGAGAAGCTTAAGCGATTGCTTACGTACAATTTCCATCGCCTCTTTAGGGGCTTCAATATCGGGTTGTCCTATATTGAGATGCAAAACTTCTACTCCACGAGTTTTGGCTTCATCTGAGTGAAACACCAGCTTCCGGATGGGAGATGAGGGCAATTCTTGACCTTTTTTGGAAATTTTTGGCATCTTATAATTTATGAGTGCAAATATTCAAAAAAAACCCCTGATTCTCAACTGAGGGTCGGAAATTAATTGATAATGGGATTAAAACAAATCAATTGGCCAACACGTTGCCCTTAATTTTTAATGCAATGATGCTAGCAGAAGCAACATTAGTGTTTACGGTGATCGTTTTTCTGAACACCCCGATTCGATTGGTGTCATACCTTACCGTAATTTCACCTTTTTCTCCGGGGGCGATGGGTTTCTCTGGTTTTTTCGGAATGGTGCATCCACAGCTGGATCTAACACCCTCAATCATTAGAGGAGCATCTCCTGTATTTTCAAAAACAAATGTTCTCATCCCTTCGCTGCCTTTGGCAACTTCACCATAATCGATGGTATCCATGTCAAAACTTATCATGGGACCAGAAGCTTGAGCAGACAACACCAGCGGGGCAAAAATCAATAAAATAAAAAGGATTACTTTTTTCATTCTTATAAATTCTATTCTATAAATTTACAACTTTAAAAAGAAAACCAAAACCGACAGGGTTTTTATAATCCCAAAAGGGTGATTACTTTTGTCGAGCATTTTAAAGGCTTACTACATTTCATGCAGATTCCATCTAAGTTTATATCCCAAAACGTTGAAGATAAATGGTATTCCTATTGGATGGAAAAAGATTTTTTTTCTTCTACTCCAGACGATAGGGATCCCTACACTATAGTGATTCCTCCCCCCAATGTTACTGGTGTGTTGCATATGGGGCATATGTTGAACAATACACTTCAAGACATCATCATCCGCCGTGCGCGTATGCAAGGCTATAATGCCTGTTGGGTTCCTGGCACTGATCATGCCTCCATCGCCACAGAGGCCAAGGTGGTGGCCCGCCTCAAAGAACAAGGCATCGAAAAATCGTCACTTAGTCGTGAAGATTTTTTAAAGCACGCTTGGGATTGGACCCATGAATATGGAGGGGTCATCCTTGAGCAACTCAAAAAATTAGGATGTTCCTGTGATTGGAGCCGAACCAAATTCACCCTAGACGAGGACATGTCGGCTTCGGTGATTGATACTTTTGTACGGCTCTATAATAAGGGCTTAATCTATAGGGGCTTCCGTATGGTCAATTGGGATCCCGAAGCCAAAACCACCCTCTCCGATGAGGAGGTAATTTATGAAGAGCGCGATGGTCAACTCTACCATATCGCCTATGCGGTGGTGGACAGTGACGAAAAAGTGATCATTGCAACGACTCGCCCCGAAACCCTTTTGGGCGATACCGCCGTTTGTATTCATCCCGAGGATGAACGATATACCCACCTCAAAGGAAAACAATTAACAGTTCCCATTGCCAATCGTAAAATCCCCATTATCGAAGATGAATATGTGGACATAGAATTTGGAACGGGTTGTCTTAAAGTGACCCCCGCCCACGATATCAACGACAAAGCCTTGGGCGAAAAACACCAATGGGAGGTCATAGATATTTTTAATGATGATGCCACCCTAAACCATCACGGTTTGGAATTTGAAGGCATGGATCGTTTTGTAGCCCGAAAAAAAATAGCCAAGGCCCTAGAGGCCTCTGGTGAATTGATCAAAAAAGAAAACCACCGCCATAAAGTGGGGACATCGGAACGAACCAAAGCGGTGATCGAACCTCGACTTTCGGATCAGTGGTTCCTCAAGATGGAAGGTTTGGCTCAGCCTGCCATTGAAGCCGTTTTGGAAAGCAAAGAAGTGAAATTGGTTCCGGAAAAGTTTAAAAACACCTACCGACATTGGATGGAAAACATCCGTGACTGGAATATTTCCCGACAGTTGTGGTGGGGACAGCAAATCCCAGCCTATTACTATGGAAAGGACAATTCCCAATTTGTGGTGGCCAAAGATAAAGCTACCGCCCTCGAGTTGGCCAAGGCCAACTCTGGCTATGACCAGCTCCAAGCCTCCGATCTACGTCAAGACGAAGATGTTTTGGACACTTGGTTCTCTTCCTGGTTGTGGCCCATATCGGTTTTTAACGGAGTACTGGAACCCGACAATCCGGAGATCAGTTATTACTATCCCACTCAGGATTTGGTCACCGGACCCGATATTTTATTCTTTTGGGTGGCTCGGATGATCATGTCCGGTTATGTGTTACGGAAGGAAAAGCCTTTTTCGAAGGTCTATTTGACCGGATTGGTTCGAGACAAACAGGGCAGGAAAATGTCCAAACAATTGGGCAACTCCCCCGACGCGCTGGCTCTTATAGAGGAATATGGCGCCGATGCCGTTAGGGTAGGGCTGATGTTGAGTTCTGCCGCTGGAAATGACCTCTTGTTTGACGAAAGCCTCTGCCAACAAGGCAAAAATTTTGCCAACAAAATCTGGAATGCCTATCGTTTGGTCGAGGGATGGGAGGTAAAGCCAAGCCATGAAATACCTGCCGTGAACAAGGCAGCCATTCTGTGGTACAAAAACCTCTTTCAACAAACCCTCAGTCTGATCGATGATCACTATAGCAAGTACAGAATTTCCGATGCTTTGATGAGTTTGTACAAACTGATTTGGGATGATTTTTGTTCGTGGTTTTTGGAAATGGTCAAACCCAGCTATGGAGATCCAATAGACAGTGGTACTCTTGAGGAAGTAAAAGCTTTGTTTGAAGACAACCTCAGGCTGTTGCACCCTTTTATGCCTTTTATCACCGAGGAGCTTTGGCACTATATCGATAAGCGAGACACCCATGAGGCGCTGGTGGTTTCCGATTGGCCCAAGGCGCAACCCATAGATCAAAACTGTATTGATGAATTTGAACTGGTCAAACAAGTCGTGGCGGGTATCAGAAACTTTAGAAAAGAAAAAAACATCGGATTTAAAGAACCATTGATTCTGATTTCCGAGGCTCAACCCCCTTATCCGGAAGTTATTCGTAAACTGGGACAGTTAGAATCCATTGAATCCAAAGTCCAAGACGAAAACCAAGCCCTGGGCTCCTTTAGGGTGGGTCAATCTGAGTTTTTTATTCCCCTTAACCAAGCGATTGATCCAGAGGAGGAACGCAAACAATTGACCCAAGAATTGGAATACGCCAAAGGCTTTCTAAAATCGGTTGAGAAAAAATTATCCAACGAACGATTTGTTTCCAACGCCCCTGAAAAGGTCATCGAATTGGAACGTAAAAAAGCCGCTGATGCGCAGG
>JAACDY010000189.1 GCA_009936675.1 Bacteroidota bacterium | reverse complement strand
GTCTTGAGGCTAAAATAACAGAAAAATTAACCGACGATGCCTCCCGTTCTTTCGATTATTCCTTGTTTTACGGCAAAGAAGTTGAAGTACATCAAATCATTGAAACGGCCAAACGGTTTCCTCTTTTGGCTTCGCATCATTTGGTTGTGGTTCGAGAAGCACAACATTTGGACAAATCGACCGATCTGATTGCCGAGTACCTTTCACAGCCCCAACTGCAAACAATTATCGTTTTTTGCTTCAAGTACAAAGCTTTTGACAAAAGAAAAAAACTTTACAAAGCCGCCAAAAAAGTAGGTGCACTTTTAGAAACCAAAACTTTGTATGACAATCAAGTGGGGCAGTGGATTAGTGATCGGCTGCAGGCAGCTCAGTTCAAAATTGATGCCAAGACCCTTCAGATTTTATCCGAAGCCTTGGGTAACGATTTAAGTAAAATCGAAAAAGAAATTGGAAAATTAAAAATCGTTTTGGATGATCAATCCCAAATCACTCCAGAAATCATAGAACAACATGTGGGTTTCAGCAAAGACTACAATAATTTCGAATTATACAAAGCTGTAGGTAAGCGTGACTTTCTTCAATGTACCAAAATTGTAAAATACATGGCTGAAAACCCTAAAAACCACCCGCTGGTATTGACCATCTCTGGCTTCTATAATTTTTTTAGAAGGGTGTTGTTATATCATGGTTTGGGAGACAAGTCAAAAGCTGCTTCTCTATTAGGAGTCAATCCTTATTTTGTCAAAGACTACGAATATGCTTGTAAAAAATTCAGTCTCAAACAAGCAAGTAAAGCCATTACGCTGACATTGGAGGCTGATCTAAAAAGCAAAGGGGTAGGGGTTAAATCAAGTAATCAGTATCATATACTACAAGACCTACTGGTCAAGGTATTTGCTGCCTGAAATCATAAAGAAGGAAATTGATTGGGATCGTTTTCGTGCATCATTTCGTATACACACTCAAAGATATCCTCGGCAGAGGGTTTTGAAAAATAGTCTCCATCTTCTGCATATGCGGGACGATGTTCTTTTGCCGTTAATAGTTTGGGCGGGCTGTCCAAAAGGGGGTAAATATTTTGTTCCTCCAACAATTGTTGTAAAATATAAGCCGAAGCCCCCCCTGGCATGTCCTCATCCACAATCACCAATCTATTGGTCTTTGCTATACTCACTCTTATTTCTTTTTCCTTGTCGAAAGGGATCAGCGTTTGTACATCAATCACCTCTGCGCTAATATTGTAACCCTCTAGCTTTAGCGCCACTTCATGAACGATTCTCAAGGTAGATCCGTAGGAAATCAAGCTGATATCAGTTCCTTCCTTAATCCGTTCAATTTGACCAATGGGTAAACAATATTCTCCAAGGTTAGAAGGTAGTTTTTCCTTCAAACGATATCCATTAAGGGGTTCAATAACAATGGCTGGTTGATTGGCCTTCAATAAAGTGTTGTAAAACCCTGCAGCCTGAGTCATATTTCGAGGCACTAAAAGATGTATGCCTCTGATCAAATGGATCAATCCGGCCATGGGAGAACCCGAATGCCAAATGCCTTCGAGTCGGTGGCCTCTGGTTCTGATGATTAAAGGTGCCAATTGTCTTCCCTTGGTACGATAACTCAGGGTGGCCAAGTCATCACTGAGAATTTGGATGCAATAAAGTATGTAATCCAAATACTGAATTTCTGCAATGGGTTTTAACCCACGAATCGACATGCCTATGCCTTGACCTACTATTGTAGCTTCTCTTATTCCGGTATCGGCAATCCTTAATTTACCATATTTGTCTTGTAATCCCTCTAAACCTTGATTGACCCCTCCAATTTTACCACTATCCTCACCAAAAATAATCAATCGATCCTCGTTTTTCAACAATTGATCAAAATTGTCTCTTAAGATGATCCTTCCATCTACTCTTGGAGCCTCCAGATCGTATTTTGGGGGAATTTCTTCTATATGATCAGTGCTGTTGACCCCTTCACTGTAGAGGTGGGAGGAGTATTTTTCTTGAAGTGAACCCTTGATGTCTTTTATCCACTTTCTGAAGGAGCTTGTATTTTTGATTTCATTTTTAATCAGCAAAGGAAATAGCTTTCTTGCCGTGGAAACGATATCGTGGTAGAAGAGTTCTGTTTTTTCGTTTAAATTTTTGTGAAGCATTTTTAATTCCACGTCGTTGTGGGATTGTGTCATGAAAGCTTTCAAAAATTCGTTGAGTCGATCCCTTTGGATGAATATGGGTTTTTGGTAGGACTTCCAAGCCTTGTTTTTTGCCTCTTTAACTTTGATTTTGATTTCGGATTCCATCGCATTGAGGAATTCTTCATCGCAAATTCCGTTGGATAAAATCCATTCTCTGAACTTTAAATTACAGTCGTGATCTTTTTCCCATTGAAGTCTTTCTTTGGATTTATACCTCTCATGAGAACCAGAGGTAGAGTGACCTAAGGGCTGAGTAAGCTCTGTAACATGCACCAGAACAGGGATATGTTTTTCACGAGCAATCTTAGAAGCATAGGAATAGGTCTTTATTAGGGCTGAATAATCCCATCCCTTGACGGTTAAAATTTCAATTCCCATATCCTTCTCTCGGGCAAAACCTTCTAAGGCTTTTGAAATACTTTCCTTGGTGGTTTGTTGTTTGTTGTCAACAGAAATGCCATAACCATCGTCCCATACACTCATTACCATAGGGATTTGTAATACTCCTGCCGCGTTGATGGCTTCAAAAAACAATCCTTCGCTGGTACTTGCATTTCCAATAGTTCCCCAAGCGATTTCGTTTCCGTTATTGGAAAATTTATGGGCATTTTTGATTTTTAAGCTTCTGTAAATTTTGGAAGCTTGTGCCAAACCAATCAATCGTGGCATTTGAGCTCCCGTGGAAGAAACATCCGAAACATGGTTTTTGCTTTGGGTTTGATCTAACCAAATCCCATTTTCATCCACCAAAGTATTGGAAAAATGCCCCACCATTTGTCTTCCAGCCGACATGGGTTCCTTTTCGATATCGGGATGAGCATAAATGGCCGCAAAAAGTTTCTCTGGATCGAGATGGCCTTGAGCCATCATTATGGTTTGGTCTCTGTAGTATCCCGAACGAAAATCGCCGACTTGAAAGAATCGATTGAGTACAATTTGAGGTAATTCTTTACCATCACCAAAAATACCAAAAGTTCCTTTACCACTGAGCACCTCTCTTCGACCAAAAATACTGGTCTGGCGACTGGTAAAGATAACCTGATAATCTTCGAGAATCAATTTTTTATAATCCTCAAAGCTAAGAGTAGAATTGCTTTCTTGGCTGTCAATCTTCATTTTGGAGCGTAAATTTACAAAATTTTGATTTGGGATGATTTGCCATATTAATGCAAATAAAATACAAGTATTCTAGAACCACTTTCTGGCAAAAAGAGTGGTCAATTGTTTGGGGCTAAAAGTAAGTATAAAACGTATTTTGGTTTCATAGGGAACCTCACTGAATTCCCAGCCATTGCTAGTGTGCAGGGGAAAAAATATTTCCATATAATCCGGAAGGACATTCAACCGAACCCCAGAACCGTAAAAAAAATGAGGATTTCTTTTGTGGTTTTTGACCACACCCAAATCTGTGTAGGCTTCAATCCACTTCCAAATTCCTATTGTAAGGTTGGTTGACAACAAATAATCATTGGCTGTAGCTGGGAGTAATAAAGATTTAAAACCTCCCTCAGCCATTACAATTTGTTGGCTAAAGACACCATCGTCCTCAGATCTTCCAAAGTAATTATACCTGAAAAGATAATCCTGAGGTCGATTGAGATTAAAATCAAAAAAAGTGGATTCCCGTTGGTTGTGTTTTAAAAATTTTCCAGCAAAAAACCTAGCCGTGAATTGACTTCCGTTGGGGAGTAACCTTCTGTAGTCAAATGACATTTCAATTTTGTTGAATTTTTTTGAAAGTTGTATGCCAGTATTAAAACTGCTGTACTTCAAAGCTCCTCGATTTGAATTGGTGTATCTCAAATAAAAAAGCTCATAATTGGGGGTAGTAACCGGATCGGGTGGACTGTCTCTTTTAACACTGTAATAATAAAGACTCAATGCACTGCGCTTATTGGATCTGAAATCGGGAGTTCTAAAAAACAAATTGATCCCAGGGGTAATGACTTGATACCTCAGATTTTCGAGATAGTGATAACTACTAGCAAAAAAGTTAAAAGAAGTCATATAATTCGATTTACCAATATTATTCAAGCGATAGGACATCTTTACCCTACCCACCAAATCATTTTGTAAAGAAGAGTATTGAGGCATCAGTTCGAAAGTGAACTTTTGAATCAGAAGTCCCTTGTTATAAAATCTTGACCCTGGTGACAGTCCATCATAGAAGTTATAGTTGACTACAGGATTATAATAGACTTGATTTCTCTTTGGGGATTGATAATCCCTCAAAAAATTAAATTGGATAGGCTTAAGGTTTAGAAAGTTTTTGACATACCTCCAATTGTTGTTTTTATCAGTCTCGGGCAGACGTATTTCTGGATTAATGGCGATATAATCTGGATTTAGGTTATTGAGGGTTACAGCAGAAGCGGTCCCCATATTCTCAATCCATTGTTGCTCGAGGATGATGTCGTCTTTGACTTGACTGAGTACAAACGGAATATTATTGTCGGAATATTTGGTCAGATTTACTACAATACTGTCTTTATTCCTTTTGATCCCTTTGATTTTTATATCGGTGGGCATGCGATCTTTAAGATAAAGACCTTTAAACCAATCGATATTTTTTGGACTGTGCTTTTTTAACAAATCGGTCATACTCAATGGCTTTCCGACTTGATTGAGATATTCCCTCAAGGCCTTGTCGAGGGATTCTTTTCCGATATAATGCTCAATATACCGCAATCCAACACCAACGTGATAGGGGGAACCAATCTTTTCATTAAATTTCACTAATTGATCTTTGGGTAATAAATCAGATTGTTGAAGATTGGCACGCTCCATAAACTCATAGTACATCCAAAAACTCTCATTGAAATCGATATCGGCCAATGTATAGGCCTTCATCAATTTAAAATCTCCTAAACGTCCAAGGTATTTCTCTTTCGGATAGTAGGTCTCGATGTACTTGATCATCAGGTAGGTCTGTAATCCTCCAATAATCCAATGATCTTGTCTTAAATCAATGGATAAGTTATTGGACAAGTAGAAATGTAAATAAGACTTTAAAAGACTGATTTCCTCCAAAAAAGAATCTTTAAAAGGTGCCAGAAATTTAGGCAGGTCATTCAATCCAAAAAAGGGATTATTATCGTAAACCAAGGCGGGTATCAAAAACTTATTTTCTCCTTTGAAGTCAAATACTTTCGTAACAAAATCATCAATTCTTTTTGCTTTGTCAATGGGGTGATCTTGATCTTCGGACTCTTCAAAAATATTTGTTAAAAGGCTACGGTCATTGTTGGTTTTTAAAACTTGAAATGGATTTTCTTGGGTAAAATAGACCAGTACTTCCCGGTTGGATTTACCAGAAAAATAATAGACTCCATCTTCTGATCTTTTTTTTATGAGGTTACTTTGGACAGTAATGCCATCAGAAGCTTTGAGTCTTAGGTTGTATGTTGCTGCTTGTATGCTATAATCGTCTAGGTTAAGATGACTGTAATTTCTCCACTGCTTATCGTAAATAGGACTCAAGGCGATATACCAATACCTCAAAAGGGCTTCATTCTCTAAATTGTACCCATACCCAGTAAACTTAGCATCTGGCAGTATCAGCTCGTAATCGAGGGAAATAACGATGGCGTTCGTATCATTTTTCTGCAAATCACTAACCACCTTGATGATATCGGATTGATTTTGCATTCTTTCCCACTGGGTTTGCGAGTCATTTATGGTGATAGAATTGATAGACGTAGATCCCAGTTTAGATTTGTTGGACAGATAAAAACTTCTGTCATACTCTTCGACAAATCGTTGTGCCAATGGTGATTTGGTACTTGAATAGGCATTAGACCAATCCGTAAAATAGAGTGTATCTCCCATTTCTGGAGGTAGATTGTTGAGAGCTATCTTCTGACGAATTGTAATTTTTCTTCCCGTACTGTCTATGACGGCATCAATCTCATATGAGATGTCTTTTTGGCCAAAAGAGAAGCCAGTTCCCATAAAAATGAATACAATAAATAATATTAAATTTTTTATGACATCAACATTAGAAGTTAGGTTTGAAATATTCCTGTTTGTAAAATTTATGGAGTTGCTCAATAACTTCCTCTTTAGATTCCACAACATGGATTAAATTCAGATCATCAGGATCAATTTTATGTTCTTTTAAAAGCACACCTTTGATCCAATCTAAAAGTCCATTCCAATATTCTTTTCCGACTAGTAAAATGGGAAATTTCTTTATTTTTTCAGTTTGAATTAATGTCAATGCTTCGAATAACTCGTCTAAAGTACCCAAACCACCCGGCATAACAACAAATCCCTGTGAGTATTTGATGAACATGACTTTCCTGACAAAAAAATACTCAAAATTCATCAGTTTATCATCATCGATATAGTCATTGTATTTTTGCTCCATGGGGAGATTAATGTTCAATCCGACAGATGTTCCGCCAGCTTTTTTCGCCCCCAGATTGGCTGCTTCCATGATCCCAGGCCCGCCACCTGTAATGACTCCCAATCCCGATTTGACCACCGCCTCAGCAATATCAACGGTCAATTCATATTGAGGGTCTTCGGAAGGGGTTCTCGCAGATCCAAAGAAGGAAACACAAGGACCGATCATACTCATTTTTTCGTATCCGTCCACAAATTCTGCCATGATTTTGAACAAGGCCCAAGAATCATTGGCCTTAATTTCGCTCCAATTTTTGCTTTGGTTTTTAAATAAGTTCATTTCAAACGGTTTAAAGTTCTTTCGCTAAATGTTTACCAGTGTAACTTTTTTTAATTTTTACAATTTCTTCTGGGGTTCCTTCTCCTACCAGTGTCCCACCATTTTTACCTCCCTCAGGACCAATATCAATCAAGTGATCTACCAATTTGATAACGTCCATATTGTGTTCGATGATCAACACCGTATTTCCTCTTTTGACGAGCCGTTCCAAAACTTCCATCAAAACCCTTACGTCTTCAAAGTGAAGTCCGGTTGTGGGTTCATCCAGTATATAGAGGGTTTGTCCAGTATCCTTTTTGGATAATTCCGTGGCCAATTTGATCCGCTGAGCTTCACCTCCCGATAGTGTTGTTGAGGACTGACCCAAAGTAATATATCCTAAGCCCACATCCTGAACTGTTTTTAACTTTCGATATATTTTGGGGTGACTTTCAAAAAACTCACAGGCCCGATTGACCGTCATCTCCAAAATATCCGCAATGGATTTGCCTTTAAATCTTATTTCCAATGTCTCTCGGTTAAAACGTTTGCCATTACAGCTTTCGCATTCCACATGTACATCGGGTAAAAAGTTCATTTCAATCACCTTCATTCCTCCTCCTTGACAGGTTTCACATCTACCCCCTTTGACATTAAAACTGAATCTACCGGGTTTGTAACCTCTAATTTGCGCCTCCGCTGTCAAGGTGAACAGGCTTCTGATTTCGCTAAAAACACCACAGTAAGTAGCTGGATTACTTCTCGGAGTTCTCCCAATGGGAGACTGATTCACGTCCACCACCTTATCCAAATACTTTAGTCCTTCTATTTTTTTAAAAGGCAGGGGCGTTTTTACGCCATTATATATGTGTGCATTGAGAATAGGGTAGAGGGTTTCGTTGATCAAGGTTGATTTACCACTACCTGAAACCCCAGTAACCCCAATCATGATGCCCAGAGGAATTTGGATATCTATGTTTTTAAGGTTATTTCCAGTACATCCCGATAGAATTATTCGCTTTCCATTGCCCTTTCTCCTTTTTTCGGGTACTTCTATATTCTTTTGGTGATTTAGATATTGTGCGGTTAGGGTTTGCTGTTTTTTTAACATTTTGGGACTTCCCTCTGAGATGATTTCACCACCGTTTTTACCAGCCATAGGTCCTATGTCAATGATATGATCGGCACGTAAGATCATGTCTTTATCGTGTTCTACAACGATCACCGAATTACCAATATCCCTCAATGATTCCAGTGAATTAATCAGTTTTTCATTGTCCCTCTGATGTAAGCCGATACTGGGTTCGTCCAAAATGTAGAGAACACCCACCAATTGGGAACCTATTTGCGTGGCCAATCTGATGCGTTGGGCTTCGCCTCCAGACAGAGACTTAGACGAGCGACTTAAGGAGAGGTAGTTAAGTCCTACATCCAGCAAAAACTGCAACCTAGTTTTAATTTCCTTGATGATTTCACCAGCAACTTTAAGCTCATTGGGAGATAGTTTATCGGGTAAATGATCAAACCAATGAAAAAGGTCTCCCAAATCAAGGGCACTTACCTCTGCAATATTGAGGTCATCAATTTTAAAGTTTAAAGATTCTTGATTCAAACGCGCTCCATCGCAAACATTGCATTTCTTTTCATCCATAAAGCCGTAGGCCCAACGTTTGATTCCAGCGGCGTCTGTGTTGTCAAATTGGTGTTTAATGAAGTTTTCGATACCCTCGTAATCAATTTTGTAGTCTCGGGTAATTCCCAAGGCTTTGGAAGCCATAGAAAACTTTTCATTTCCCCCTTTAAGAATTACCTCAAGTGCCTCCTTGGGTATTTTTTTTACGGGATCTGAAAGGGAAAAATTGTAACGTTTGGCGATCACTTCCATTTGTCTGAACCCCCAATTGCTTTTCTTTTCTCCCAAAGGAGCAATCCCTCCCTTTTCAATAGAAATACTATCATCGGGAATGATTTTGTTTCTACTTACCTCAAACTGATTTCCCAAACCTTTACAATTCAAACACATTCCCTTGGGTGAATTGAAAGAGAAAGAGTTGGGTTCAGGAAGGGAATAGGAAACCCCAGAAGTGGCGCACATCAACTTTCTGCTGAAATAGCGAAGCTGATCCGTATCGGCATCAATGAGAACAATTGATTCCTCGCCATAGTGCATTGCGGTTTTGATAGAATCGATCAATCTCTTTAAATCATTTTCGTCTTTTTTGACCCTAATTCTATCAACAATCAATTCGATATCATGTGTTTTGTACCGATCCACGCGCATACCGGGTTTTAGATCAAGGATTTCTCCATCGACCCTTACCCTGAGAAAACCTTGTCTGGAAAGAGAGTCAAACAATTCTCTGTAGTGTCCTTTTCGTGCTTTGACAAGAGGAGATAATATAATTACTTTTTTATCCATATACTCCTCCAGTATCAATTGAAGAATCTGATCGTCGCTGTAATTGACCATTTTCTCTTGGGTCACATAGCTGTATGCTGTTCCCACCCTTGCAAAAAGAAGTCGGATATAATCATACAATTCTGTAATGGTGCCAACGGTGGACCGTGGGCTTTTGGAGGTGGTTTTTTGTTCTATAGCAATGACAGGAGAGAGTCCAT
The DNA here is from genome assembly GCA_009936675.1 of Bacteroidota bacterium. Taxonomy (GTDB): domain Bacteria; phylum Bacteroidota; class Bacteroidia; order Flavobacteriales; family Flavobacteriaceae; genus UBA8316. The sequence continues at coordinate 8,851 of JAACDY010000189.1, read as the reverse complement.
CTATTTTGTCCACGTCAGGTCGTTCCAGATTACCCAAAAACTGTCTTACATAAGCCGAGAAAGTTTCCATATATCGACGTTGCCCTTCGGCATATATAGTATCGAAGGCCAATGAAGATTTACCACTACCAGAAAGACCGGTAATGACAACTAATTTTCCTCTTGGTATTTTGAGACTTACATTCTTCAGGTTATGCACCCTTGCTCCCTGAATGTCAATACAGTTTTCGCTTTCTTTCATAGTCAATCTTGCAAAAATAACAATTTAAAAGGGTAATTCTACAACAGATGATATCTTAACTTACCACCCTTCAAAAGAGTAAAAAAGCTAGCAACGGTTCTCTTTCTCCAACTGAACAAAATCTTTTAATTCATCGAAAAAAACAGTAAAATCCATAGCAACTTCGGAATAATTTTCTTGTAAATCTGGAATCGCCAAATACATATTAGAAGCAAAGCGTGTTCGTTGTGACATTTGAAAAAGGATACTTTCCAATCCTTCAAGTGATCGATAGGCTAGAAACCAGTTGTATTTTGAGATAACGGGTAATATTTTTTTGGTTTTATAGGGTAGATTACCTGAATATTGCTCCATCATGGTGTAAAACTTTATGCTAAAATCCTCCAGTGGTTCGGGATGATACAGTTCCCATTGGACGGCCAAAAAATGGTCAAAGAACATGTCAACAATGACCCTGCTGTATTGCCGGAATTTCGGGAACAACAAGGTGACATTTTTTTTAAAAATGGGATGTTGGTCGGTAAAATGATCAATTTTCCGATGCAATAAAATCCCATTTTGAATGATCTCTGGATATTCCAAATAAGCTTTCCCTTTTACATGATCGGCAATAAAGTTCCCAATGGCCAGTTCTTTATTTGAGCCAGAAAGATAAACATGGGCCAGATAGTTCATTGTTTTACAGATCTAAAAATTTGAATCAAAACTAATACAATTGAGTCAGTCCGTCATCCATTAAAAGTTTGAAATTAGAACAACAAAATGAGTCGTCTAAAATAGAGCAATCATTATCTTTGAACATGACTTTAATAAAATCCATTTCAGGAATAAGAGGCACTATTGGAGGTAAAACCTCTGATAACCTTACGCCACTAGACACCGTTTTGTTTACTTCTGCCTATGCCAGTTGGTTAAAAAATAATCTGGACACAAAAGAATACAAAGTTGTAGTAGGCCGAGATGCAAGGCTTTCTGGCAGTATGGTCCAAGGCCTGGTTAACCAAACTTTGGTAGGTTTTGGTATAGAAGTATTGGATGTGGGACTGTCCACCACACCAACAGTAGAAATGGCAGTAACTCAACATCAAGCTCATGGCGGTATCATTATCACTGCCAGTCACAATCCCAAGCAGTGGAATGCACTAAAACTGCTTAATGAAAAGGGTGAGTTTTTAAATGCTGCTTCTGGAAAAGCCATATTGGAAATTGCCAAAAAAAAGGATTTTGAATATGCTTCCATCGATAATCTTGGAAAAGTCACCTCAGTTAAAGGCGCTATAGAAGACCATGTAAAAAGAGTTTTAGACTTGCCCTTGGTCAATTCGGAGGACATTCGTCAAAAAAAATTCAAAGTGGTCGTGGATGCCGTTAATTCCACAGGAGGGATTGCCATACCCCTTCTTTTAGAAGCCTTTGGTGTGACTACTATTCCCATTTACTGTGACCCTACGGGTCATTTCCCTCACAATCCTGAACCCTTAAAAGAACACCTAACAGTACTGTCTGAAAAAGTAGTATCTGAAAATGCCGATTTTGGAATCGTTGTCGATCCCGATGTTGACCGACTGGCCTTTGTCGATGAAAATGGGGTGGTTTTTGGAGAAGAATACACCTTGGTTGCTTGTTCTGACTATGTTTTGTCAAAAACCCCTGGAGACACTGTTTCTAATCTTTCTTCGACCCGTGCACTGGCAGACATCACTCAAAAAAGAAATGGCACCCATCATGCCAGTGCAGTGGGTGAGGTGAATGTGGTTGAAAAAATGAAGGAAGTCAAAGCTGTAATAGGAGGTGAAGGCAATGGAGGTATCATCTACCCTGATTTGCATTACGGTCGAGATGCACTGGTTGGCGTTGCACTCTTTTTGAGTCTTCTAACAGAAACCAATCAAAAGGTTTCTGCATTGAGGGCTTCCTATCCAGATTATGCCATGAGCAAAGCCAAAGTTTCCTTGTCAGAAGGAATGGATGTGGATTCACTTCTCAAAAAAGTAGAAAAAAAATATTCTGAAAAAAATCCCAGCACTATAGATGGAGTTAAAATAGCTTTTGAATCCTCTTGGGTTCACCTGAGAAAATCCAATACGGAACCCATTATTAGAGTATATACCGAAGCAACAAATGAAACGGCGGCTAACGAATTGGCGCAACGGTTTTTGAGAGAGATTGAGGAGATGGTTTAATCCTTAGGTGCTTTATGAGCGTGCTTAAAACGTCTGTGCGTCCACAAGTATTGGGTGGGATCACAATAAACATCCTGCTCTAGCCATTCGGTAAACGTATCTGTTATTCGATTTACTTCGGTTTTTTTGGGCTGGTCGCTGATCAACTCAAAACTGGCCTCATAATAGCCTCTTTTGACACGATTAATTTTGGCATAAACCACTCCAAAATCAAATTCACGGGCGATCATTTCTGCCCCTACAAAAACGGGGACTTTGACACCCAAAAATGTCCTCCAGTAGGATTTTGGCTTGGGTCGTGGAGATTGATCACTGAGAAAACCATAGACCCCTAAAGTTCCATTGTGGTGTAGGTTTTTAATGTTTTGAATGGCTTCATAACGGGAAATCAAGTTGGCTCGGTGTTTTTTCCTGATTTTAATGACCAAATCATTGAGGTATTTGTTCATGAGAGGGGTGTAAATACCATATCCCTCAGAGACCGTATGATAACCTATAGATAACATCCACTCCCAACTGGCATAATGACCACACATCATGATAACACTTCTGTTTTCTTTCTCAAATTGGTTCAAAACATCGAGATTCTTAAAAACCATTCGTTTTTGCATTTCCTCTGAACTCAACTTAAAAGACTTAAACGCTTCGAGCGTAATGTCGCAAAAATGTCTATAAAATTTTTTTTCGATCCACTTGAGTTCCGCCTCATTTTTATCAGGAAAGGCCCTTCTGAGATTGGATCTAACTATTTTTTTTCTATAGCCCAATATATTGTATATCAAAAAGTTCAATACATCAGAAAAAACATACAGAACACTGAATGGAATTGAAGCGATGATGTAGATTAATGGATAGGCTAGAAGGTAAACAACTCTTTGCAAGGCAATTTTTTTTCAAAGATAGTATATTTGTCCCTTAAAATATATCTTAATGACCACGCTTCCATCGGTTGTAACCGCCATAATTGTTTCCAATGTTTTGCTGTCTGTTTTAGGTTTTAAAAATCAGCCTTTTTTTAATAAGTACCAGTTTCAAATGGCGAAAATCAAGGCGGGAGAACAAATTCGTATGTGGAGCTCAGGTTTTCTTCACGTTGACTTTAATCATTTGTTTGTCAACATGTTGTCCTTGTATTTTTTTGCTGGATACGTTGTCTATAGTTTAGGAGAAATGAAATTTTTAGCCTTATATCTCACCAGTCTTTATTTAGGAAATGATCTATCAGTTAGATATCATAACAAACAAGATAACTATACGGCTGTCGGAGCCAGTGGGGCTGTTTCAGGGGTAGTTTACAGTGCTGTCCTTTTGTATCCAGATATGAAAATGATGATGCTCTTTTTTCCAATCCCCCTTCCGGGCTATGTCATGGCCGCCCTGTACATGGCTTATACCATTTATGGGATGGGAAAACAAAGAGATAATATTGGACATACTGCCCATTTCGGTGGTGCTATTGCAGGCCTGTTGGCTACCATAGCTTTCGTACCAGGTGTAATAATCGAGTCGGGATTTACTTTGACCATACTGGCTGCCACCCTAATTATAGCAGCAGTTATTTTTAGGCGTAAATCTTAATAATTAATTAGTTGCTAGGAGTTCTTCAACCTTTTGTTCAAGGGCTTTGCCTCTGAGGTTTTTGGCCAATATTTTGCCATTCTGATCCAAAATAAAGGTGGCAGGTATAGATCTTACTTGGTAAGCTTTAGCAATGGGTTCGTTCCAATATTGAAGATGAGATACGTGAGACCACTGCAAACCATCATCTTCGATGGCCTTGATCCAGTTGTCTTTACTTTTATCCCATGAAACACCCACTACATTGAGTCCCTTGGCTTTGAGTTTGTTATAGGTTTTCACCAAGTTGGGGTTTTCAACACGACATGGACGACACCATGACGCCCAAAAATCAACAATGGTTATCTTACCTAAATTTTCTTGCAACTTCACCAATTGTCCTGTTGGCCCAGGCCCCTCAAAGTCGGGAGCGATTTGTCCAACCTCAGCAGGGGGGGTGGGGGTGTTGAGGGCTTCATCCAGTTTTGCCCCTGTTTTACTCTCTCTGATCCTTGGGGTCAAATTGTCAAACATAGACTTGGCCTCTTCAATTGACATTTGCTTGGTCATAACAAAACGTTCGAGGATCAAAGCAGATACATAGGAATCTGGGTTTTCCTGAATAAACCGAATCTCATAACTTTTAATTTGATCTTGTACGTCTTTGTATTGATCTTGGAGATCGACCGCCAAAAGGCTATCTCTGGCAATGTTGGCCTGTTGTAAATCTCTTCCGATATCATTCATTGAGTTGATAAATACCTTGGTTTCGGATTTGTATTTCATAAAAGCATCGTTGGAAACAGTTCCCAATGCTTTAGAACTCATCAAACTGTCTTTGTATAAAGAAACTCTGATGTCTCCCGATTCAATAACGAAAGGAAAGTTACCTCGTACGTTTTGAACAGAGAAAAAGTTAATATCGGGCGACTCTGTAATACCACTCATTTTAAAGGCACCATCAACCACAGCAGTGGAATCAACAATCAAAGGTTGTTGATTGGCATCAGCCACAACGCGGTAAATCATATCACCATCTTTTAAATCAACAGAGCCATTGATCTTAAACTCGTTATCGTTGCTGGAACAAGCCAGAAAAATTACAGTAGATAATAGGTAAAAAATATTTTTCATAATGAAGCTAAATTAGACATTTTAAAGCTTTTATCTTCTAAATAAGCTTTGTTATATTAACAACGCAAATCTAATTAATAAATTATCTTTACATATACTCTCTATTGAATGTCTAAATACGATTATAGTAGCCTCAAACGTCTTCAGGTCAAAGATGATGTCCTACATCGTCAATTATACGCTACAGATGCATCCGTTTACAAGATCTACCCTGATGGAGTTTGTTTTCCCAAAAACAAAGAGGACATCATTGAATTGGTTCATTTTGCCAGGAAAAACCAAATACCCTTGATTCCTAGGGCAGGAGGAACCTCATTGGCGGGTCAGGTAGTAGGCAAAGGTTTGGTGGTGGATGTTTCAAAACATTTCAATCGAATCATAGATTTTGATCCTAAGGTTAAAAAAATTATCGTTCAGCCTGGAATGGTTCGAGACGATCTCAATGATTTTTTAGCCCCTTATCAATTGTTCTTTGGCCCCAATACTTCCACCTCTAACCGCTGTACCATTGGGGGAATGACTGGAAACAACTCCTCTGGCACCACTTCCATCAAATACGGTGTTACTCGCGATAAAGTAATCGCTTTAGAGTGTGTTTTACATGATGGAAGTGTAGTTACTTTCGAAGATTTGACAGAAGAGCAATTCCGGAAAAAAGAAAAACAACAGAACTTAGAGGGTGCCATTTATCGATTTATTACTGAAAAACTTTCCGATCCATTGCATCAAACCAACATACGCAATGAGTATCCCCAAGCTTCTGTTCATCGACGCAATTCCGGTTATGCCCTCGATGCCCTTCTCGATGACTTTATCAACTCCTCATCCCCTGTCATCAACCTTTCAAAGCTATTGACAGGAAGCGAAGGTTCACTGGCATTTGTGACCTCCATTAGCCTTTCGTTGGATGCAATTCCTCCAAAAGAGGCGGTAATGGTCGCAGCGCACTACGACAGTATAGAAAACTGTCTGCAGTCGGTCGCACCCTTGATGAAACATCCACTTTATACCTGTGAGATGATGGATAAAACCATATTGGACTGTACCAAAAACAACCTTGCTCAGGCCAAAAATAGATTCTTTCTCAAAGGCGATCCCAAGGGCATACTTATGCTCGAACTAAGAGCCGCCTCAGAAAAAGAGCTTCAATTGCAATTAGAATCCTTAATCAACACCCTAAAAAAAATCAATCTCTCCTATGATTTCTCCATTCTAAAAGGAGAAGAAATACAATCCGCTTTGAATCTCAGAAGTGCGGGCTTAGGTCTTTTAGGGAATATCGTTGGTGATGATAAAGCAGTGGCTTGTATCGAGGATACAGCAGTACCCGTGGATCAATTGGCAGATTATATCGCTGCATTTACTGCCCTGATGAAAAAATACAATCAAAATCCGGTTTACTACGCCCATGCAGGGGCAGGGGAGTTGCATTTGAGACCCATTTTGAACTTAAAAAAGAAAGAGGGTGTGGTTCATTTCATAGCCATTAGCACTGATGTAGCACATCTGGTCAAAAAATACAAGGGATCGATGAGTGGAGAACACGGTGATGGTATTGTACGTTCAGAATTCATTCCGCTCATGCTGGGAGAAAGCAACTATGAATTGATCCAAAAAATAAAACAAATTTTTGATCCTGATTCTATTTTTAATCCAGGTAAAATCGTTGATCCCTTACCCATGGATCAAAATTTACGCTACCAACCCGACCGAAAAGAGCCAGAGATCGATACCTATATGAATTTCAGTTCAGATCAGGGGATATTGAGGGCTGTAGAAAAGTGTAATGGTTCGGGTGACTGTAGAAAAACCACTACAAACGCTACCATTTGCCCTAGCTATCGTGCCACCAAAGACGAAAAAGACAGCACCCGCGGCAGAGCCAATGTGCTTCGAGAAGTATTGACCCATAACGATTCCAAAAACCCATTTGACAATCCACAGATTAAGCAAGTGATGGATTTGTGCATCAGTTGTAAAGCCTGTGCCTCAGAATGCCCAAGCAGTGTGGATATGGCAAGCTACAAGGCAGAGTTCCTCTATCAATATCAAAAAAAACATCGGCCCCGCCTCAGGGATCGAGTTTTTGCATTCAACGGAAAATTGAGTAAAATGCTCAATCCCATTAGAGGGATACAAAACGGCGTTTTTCAAATACCGCTTTTGGGAAGTCTTGTCAAAAAAACCTTGGGGATTGCCTCCTCCCGTTCTCTTCCCAAACTTTTTGCACCGCTAGACCGACAACTGATCAACGAACAACAACAACAATCAAACCGTCAGGTCTATCTCTATCTGGATGAATTTACTAACTACCTGGATGTTCAGACCGGACGTGATGCCTTTGAAATCCTCAAACGTTTGGGATATTATGTACACATTCTACCCTCCACAGAAAGCGGACGTGCCTATATCTCAAAAGGCTTTTTGGAACAAGCCAAAGCCTGTGCCAATCAGAATGTAGCACTCTATAAAGACCATATCAATTCAGAAATTCCGTTGTTGGGAATTGAACCATCTGCACTTTACACCTTTAAGGATGAATATTTAAAGCTGGCCACCGACAAAAGCAGCGCAAAAAAATTGGCTGAAAATTGTTTTTTAATGGAAGAGTTTTTGGCTCAAGAGATCGATAAAGGTCACATTTCAACCGATGCTTTTACCGATCAGGCTAAGACACTAAAAATTCACGCCCACTGTTATCAAAAATCCTTGGGCAATCCTGCAGACACCTTTAAAATACTCAATCTACCCAAGAACTATAAGGTTAGCCTACTTTCCACCGGATGCTGTGGAATGGCGGGTTCATTTGGATATGAAACAGAGCATTTTGAAATCAGCCAAAAAATAGGAGAGGAGCGGCTTTTTCCCGCTGTAAGAAAAATGGAGCCAACAACTCTTTTGGCCGCCAACGGAACCAGTTGTAGACATCAAATTTCTGACGGTACCAACCGAAGCGCATTGCACCCTATTTCCATTTTATATCAAGCTATGCGTTGAATTAAAATAAAAAATATGAGGCATTTTGAATCATTAGACAAAGATTATGTTTTAAGCCCCGATCACATCGATTTTTATCGTGAAAATGGTTTTATCAAATTAAAAAATGTTTTTGATGAGCCTACTTTAAAATATTTTGGGCCATTGATTTCTGAAAAAGTAGAAGAAAAAAACCAAAACGTTGATGATCTGTCCGAAAGGGACACCTACGGAAAAGCTTTTTTGCAAATTTTCAACCTATGGACAGAGGATCAGGAAATAAAAAGATTAATTTTTTCAAAGAGACTGGCAAAAATTGCAACGGAACTGATGGAAGTGGAAGGGGTAAGAATGTATCATGATCAAGCTTTATTCAAATTAGGAAATGGGGGATTTACTCCTTGGCATGCCGATCAATACTACTGGCCTTTGAGCAGCGATAAAACCATTACAGCTTGGATTCCTCTTCAAAGAATTGATCCTGAAATGGGCCCTTTGGAATTCAGTGCGGGCAGTCAAGTAATTAGCGATGGGAGAGCTTTGGCCATTAGTGATGAAAGTGAAAGAGAAATTGAAAAAAGATTGAGGGTTACCGATTTTAAAAAGGTCTCTGAACCTTTTGATTTGGGAGAAGTCAGTTTACACTCTGGCTGGGTTTTTCATCGGGCAGGACCCAATACCACGAACCAAACTAGAAAAGTAATGACCGTCATCTATATGGACAAAGACATGAAGTTGATCAACCCCCAAAATGAGGGAC
>JAACDY010000024.1 GCA_009936675.1 Bacteroidota bacterium | reverse complement strand
GGAATTGATTTGCCCTACGACCGTTTTATTGTCCTAGGACTGAATGAATCAATTCAATCAGCCTCAGGTTGTTCTATAGATGCCTCTGTTCATTTTATTCAATCCTTGGAAGAGACATATGCCGTTACCCTCTTGGATAAAATGAACGTAACTTTCATAAATAAAAATACCATAGATCACATTCCACTGAAAGAATTTCGAAAAAAAGCAAATAAAAAACAAGTCAGTTCTGATGTTATTGTTTTTAATAATTTAGTTCTGAACAAAATGGAATATGATTCCCTCTGGGAAGTCCCTGCTTCTTTGAGTTGGCATGCCCGATATTTTTAATTGATATGCGTATTTTATTTACATTTTTTGTCCTATTGGGGACCCTTTCTTTGGCACAGCAACCCGATCCTTTACTTTCTGTAAATCCTAATTTACAGCAAAAATGGGTAGATAGTGTTTATCAATCCTTGAGTTTGGATCAAAAAATTGGTCAACTATTTACCCCTATGGTTTTCTCTAAAAATGACGATGACCATTTTGATGAAATCAAAAATTTGATTGAAAAATACCATATCGGTGGTATTATTTTCTCTTTGGGTGGCCCAGTCAAACAATCTCAATGGTTGAATGAATTTCAATCGTTGTCCAAAGTGCCGTTAATGGTCAGTATGGACGCAGAATGGGGAGTCGCCATGCGATTGGATTCTGTTGTGGCCTTTCCATGGAGTATGACATTGGGTGCTATAAAAGACAATGACATTGTTCGTAAAATTGGTCAAAGAATGGGAGAACAGGAGAAAGTCTTGGGTGTTCATATGAGCTATGCCCCTGTATTGGATATCAATACCAATCCCCAAAATCCTATTATTGGAAACCGATCTTTTGGTGAAGACCCCGAAAGAGTGGCCGAAAAGGGAGTGGCTTTGATGCGTGGACATCACGATGTAGGAATACTAACTTCTGGAAAGCACTTTCCCGGACATGGAGACACGGCCAATGATTCTCATAAGACCTTACCAACGGTGGGCTTTGATCGTTCCAGACTCCAAAAGATTGAATTACTACCCTTTAAAAAAGCAATAGAGCAAGGTTTGAGTTCAGTAATGACTGCTCATCTCAACGTACCTGCATTGACCCTTTCCAAGGATCCCACTTCACTTTCTAATAGAGTAGTGACTGAGCTTTTGAAACAACAAATCGGGTTTAATGGTCTGGCGGTAACCGATGCGCTGAATATGAAGGGGGCAGAACCCGTTGATAGTCAAACCAATATGGATTTACTAGCTCTTCTGGCAGGAAATGATGTGCTTTTGATTTCCAAAGATATTCCTCTTGGTGTTGAAAAAATAAAAAAGGCTTATGGTAAACTTCCTATAGTTAGAGTACGAGTTGAAGAATCCGTTAAAAAAATACTCAAAGCCAAATATAAGGCGGGACTGTCCCAAAAACCAAGGGTTGACATCCAAAACCTATCTCAAGCCCTCAATACCCGAAAAGATAGCCTACTGATCGAAGAAGCCTATGCCAAAAGTATTACGCTGCTAAAAAATGACAAACAACTGCTCCCCCTGAATCCACAAAACACCTATGCCCATATCAAGTTGGGAGATGATGATAGTGGAACATTTGAAACACGGCTTAGAGACTTTATTAAGGTTAAGAGCATTAAACCACTATCGATTGAGGAAACCCTCACCGCCTTAAAAGCTTATAAAAAAGTCATCATCAGTTATCACCGTGCTAATCGTTCCCCTTTTTTATCCCCCGATTTCTCAAAAAAAGAAATGGAATTGATACAAGCTATAGCCCGCAAACACGAGCTTGTTTTAAATCTTTTTGTAAACCCTTATCCGCTTATTGATTTGGGGGATCTGTCTTCAATAGAGGCTTTGATGGTGAGTTACCAAAATAGTCCGATTTGTCAAAAATTAAGTGCAGGTCTGATGAACGGTCATGGATCATTTATGGGATCATTACCCGTTGGAATTTCTGAGACATTTCCCGCAGGAACAGGAATTGATTTTGAACCTATAGTGGAAAACAAAAGAATCCGATGGATTGAAAAGGGCTTTGATCCAGATCGATTGGCTGAAATCGATCAATTTGCTGAGCAAGTAATCGACTCTGCCATGACACCGGGTATGCAAATTTTGGTAGCCAAAACAGGAGAGATCGTTTATCACAAAAGTTTTGGTCATCATACCTATGACAGAAAAATAAGAGTAGAAAACCATCATCTTTATGATTTGGCTTCCTTGACAAAAATTACAGCCACACTTCCCCTTATCATGAGAGAGGTGGATCTTAACAACTTTGACCTAGAAAGTCCCCTCCAAGATTTTATGCCAGAGTTGAAGGATTCGAACAAGGCCAATTTGAGTGTGAAAGATGTTCTGTCTCATTATGCAAGACTGTCTCCTTGGATTCCTTTTTACAATGAAACACTTGACGAAAATGCTCGACAACTGAGAAAGTTTTATAGAAATCGCAATAAAAATCGTTTTGGCATTCCTGTAGCTAACGAACTCTACCTCAAGACTAATTTTACTAAAAAAATAAACAAACAAGTCATGGATAGTCCTCTTTTGGACTCGCTTTACTACCGCTACTCTAGCTTGAAAAAGGCAAGTAAGAGTCTACAATAGGGCATTAACT
>JAACDY010000188.1 GCA_009936675.1 Bacteroidota bacterium | reverse complement strand
TACTATGAAGTCGCCATTCAATCCCAATCGGGAGATGTGGTCTTTGAAAAAAGCTTTAAAACCAATTGGAAATCTGGAATTAGTCCACTATTCCACCAAAAAATCAGTACCGATCAATGGAGCGGTCATTATACCGTTAGGGTTAAGGTCAAGGACAAGAACAACCAATTGCTGACAGAAAATTTTATAAACTTTGAAGTTTTCCATCGGGATGATCTTAAAGTACCCCAAGGAGAAGTTGCAGTCCTAGATTTTAAAGGAAACCTCCAAAATTTCCTGCAAGAACAAAAGATTAGAACACTGGCATTTGACACCAATACGTCCAAGAATATCCCTGTCTTGGTCAGTACCCATAAGGCAGCAAATAAAGAAGAACTTCGAAGGTTTGAAGAGCTTTTAAAGTTTGTTAAATCTGGCGGAACAGCCGTATATCTGGATCACCTTAAGGATAGTGTAAAAACCGAAAATGCGATCACCCCTTTTACCGCTAGAGTCCATCCCTCCAAGGGTTTATGGACTTGTATTCCTCACATTACGAAAGATCATCCTATTTTTGACGGACTTCAACGCAATGGTTTTCTTAGAAATACCTATGAAAATATATGGCCACAAAGAAGTTTAAGAGACCTAAAAATTAAGGGAAATAGAATGGCAGAAAAACCCATCGTTGCATCAATCGCTTTCGACTGGTTTTCCAGAGGTCACAAAATGGGATACAAAGGCCCCGGTCCTTCTTGGTGGGGAGCAGACATGACCCTTGTTCCCATGGAAAAAGGAAAATATCTGCTGTCACAGTTTCAACTCTTGGAAAACTTGGGTAAAGACCCCGTAGCAGATAAAATGCTGTTCAACATCATTAGATTTATAACCTTCAAAGAAATAGAATAAATGCGCAATATTTTTGTTTTTGTTTTAGCTTGTGTACTGTCCCAGAGCGTCTCTAGTCAAAATCTTTGGGGAACAGAATCGGTAAAAGGAATCTGGGCAACGGCAGCAGAGGCCAAGCCAGACAAGAACTGGCAGGCGCAGTGGATCTGGTTGAGCGAAGAAGAAAATCCCATGATGCTCAGCCGTAAAAGTTTTGAACTGGGCGATATCCCTCAAAAAGCCTTACTCAAAATCCCCGCTACGTCAAAATACAAACTCTATGTCAATGGTCAGTACCTGCTTCAAGGACCAGCAAGAAGTGCCCCCCACCACCAATCTTTTGATCAGATAGAGATCACCCCACTGCTGGAAAAGGGTATCAATACCATTGCGGTCAAAGTCCATTATCAAACGGGAAAACAATCCTATCATTTCGATGCGCGACCCGGTTTGTTGGCTCAGCTCAATCTGTCTTTTGAAGCCCACCAAGCCATTATTTCTACCGATCAAAGTTGGAAAGTAAAAGCCGATCCTAGTTGGGACAGCAGTGCTCCCCCCATCAATCGTTTTCAGGATTTTGTAAATGATAAAGTTAATATGAAAAACGATATCCATGGATGGTTTAACCGCTATTTTGACGATGAAAATTGGTCTTCGGCATCCCTGATTTACAGAAATGTTGGATGGCCTGCTCATCAAAAGAACAACTTGGCCGGAGCAACAACCCTCCCTTGGATTAACCTCATCCCAAGAGGTATCCCCTACCTTAAAGAAACCGAATGGATCACCAAAAATCTCATCAAAGCAGAACAAATTGACACCCCCAATGTGGATCAAATGGAACCCGTATCCATTCGGCCTACCCAAAAAATTAATCTTGAGCCAAAAGTTCCCTTTGTTTTAAAAGCCCCCAAAAAAGGGAAAGCTTGGCTATTGCTCTACGATTTGGTGAAATCGTCAATGGAAATCCTCGTCTGTCCATAGAGGGTGAAAAGGGAACAAAAGTTGATGTTTTGACCGCCCCTTATCAAATTGATGGTTTTTTTAGACATACCGTAATTCATTCTAACATGAGGGATCAGATCATTTTGTCCGGAGGATTGGATCAATGGGAATCTACTTATTTTAAACCTGCACGATATTTGGCCTTGGTCATTCATTCCCAAAATCCAGTAAAAATAGTTCAAGTAGGCAGTCGCAAATTGGAATATCCCTTTGAACGTAAAGGAAATATCCAAGCCGATGGTGTTTCTTGGGTAGGCCAATACTTTGATGCCACCGATAAGACCATTAGGGTCTGTACTACCGATGCTTATACCGACAATTACAGAGAAAGGAGACAATATGCCCAAACGGGCTATTACGGAGCCATGGGCAATCATTGGATTTTTGGAGATACTGCATTGCAACGCCGTTACTTGATTCAAACTGCAGAAGATCAGGAAGCCAACGGTATCATGCCCGCCTACGCCCCCCTAAAAAGTGATGATTATATGATCATACTGGATTCCAATTTACTTTGGATCAGAAGTCTGTATCAGTATTATCTCTTTTCTGGGGACCGAATCAGCACTCAGAAATTGATGGGCAGTGCGCTCAAACTCATGGGGTTGATACACAGTTTTACCGATGATTTGGGCTTGATCAACAATCCTCCTTATCCCTATTGGTTGGATCATTCTGATCTGGATCGGGCCGGAGCCAATTTTACTTTAAATGCTCATTATTTGGGGGCATTGCAAGATTTTAGTCAATTACTCCAATGGCTGGATCAGGGAGAGGCAAGCGTGTATATTGAAAGAGCTCAGCTTTTAAAGTCTTCCCTACGAACATATTTTTGGAATGCCGAAAAGGGTCTTTTTGCGGATGCTTTATTGGAAAAAGGCATCTCTAATAAATTTAGCGAACACACAAATGGTATGGCTTTGGCATTGCATATTGCAGATGAAGCGCAAGGGAAATCAATCGTCCAAAAACTGCTGGCCGATGAGCCCAATCTATTCATCAAAAGGGAAAGCGGAATGACCATCGTCACTCCTGCCCTGTCCTATTTTTTGCACAAGGGTATTGCCCAATACGGTCATGTGGATGCCTCATTTGATTTGCTTCGTCGTAGATTCGATCATATGCTGGCTCCTCAACACAATGGAACTTTGTGGGAGGAATGGTGGCTGGATGGAACGGGAAGAAGTGGGAAATTCGACAAACGGGTCACCCGCTCCGATGCACAAACCGAAAGTGCTTTTATGCCCGCACTATTTGCAGAATTTCTTTTGGGCGTAAGACCTTCAATCCCGGGAATGAAAGAAATGACGCTGAGGATTCCTCAAACTGAAATTAAAAAAATAGCATCTTTGATCCCTTCTCCCTTGGGTGAGCTTTCGATCCAATGGGATTTGAATAAAAATCGAAAAAGACGACTGAATCTTGAGGTTCCCGCTGGGATGGAAATCAAACTGGATTTGAATGATGTCGATACTGCAAACAGAAAATCTATTGAAATTAATGGTAAGAAAATCTTACTGAAGGAAAATCAAAAATTTCAATATCAGCTCCCATCGGGTAAATGGGAGCTGGCTTTCTGAATTATTTAAGTTCTAACTTTTGTGTTTTTCCGTAACCCTGACCTCTGACTTTTTCAAAGGCAGTCAACATTTCTTGAAGTTTTTCGGGCTGACTCTCTGCCAGATTGTTTTGTTGGCCGATGTCTTCAGCAAGGTTGTACAATTGGAAATCGGAATCGTTACCCAATTCGATCTTCACCCTGTCATTAGAAGCAGGACCTTTGTAGGGGGGAATCATTACCCAACTCCCCTTTTTGTATGCCGTTCTTGAGGTCGCTTCGATGACCAATTCATCCCTCCCGTCGTTGGAATCACCCATCAGAAGATCCATAAGAGGAAGGCTGTCATCGGTTCTGACATCGCTTCCTACCAATTCGGCCAAAGAGGACAACAGATCCAATTGGCTTACCATAGCATCAGAAACACCGGGTTGAATTTTTCCTTTCCAATAAGTGAAAAAGGGTACGTGGGTTCCTGCCTCAAAAAGACTGTATTTTCCGCCACGGAAAGGCCCCCAAGGAGTATGGTCGCCATTTTTGACGTCAGCGTCATCGTAATAACCATCGTTCAATACGGGACCATTATCACTGGAAAAAATGATTAGTGTATTCTCTAAAATGCCTTCGGCTTCGAGGGTTTTTTTCAACTCACCCAAACACCAATCCGCTTCAACAATAGCATCTCCTCTTGGGCCCAATTCAGAAATCCCCTCAAATCTGGGGTGGGGAGTTCTTGGCACATGAGGTTGTTGCATGGGATAGTATAAAAAGAAAGGCTCGTTTTTGTGTTTTTTGATATAGGTTTTAACACCGTTTAAAAAATGATCAGCCATGTCGATATCGCTCCATTTGGCTGCTTCTCCCCCTTTCATAAAACCAATTCTGGGAATCCCATTGACAATACTGCTGTTGTGTCCGTGGTGCCACTTCATGGTCAACAATTCGGGATTGTCCAAACCAGTTGGTTCTCCCTCAAAGTTCTCTTTATAACTCACTTCAATGGGATCATTGGGATCCAGCCCAACGACATTTCCATCCTCGATATAAACGGTGGGAACCCTGTCTTGTGTCGCTGCTAAGATGTACGAATAATCAAATCCCAGCTGGTTGGGGCCGGGAGTGACCAGCTCGTTCCAATTGACATTTCCTTCACCCAATCCCAAGTGCCATTTCCCGATGATGGCGGTTTGATAGCCTTCACTTTTTAGCATTCTCGGTATGGTCATCTGGTCAGTGCCGATGATTAAAGGCGCTGTTCCTGGTAAAATTCTGGCTCTTTTTTCACGCCAAGGGTAAATCCCTGTCAACAGTGCATATCGACTGGGCGTGCAAGTAGCGGAAGTTGCATATCCATTGTTGAATCGCATTCCAGCCAAAGCCATCTCATCCATATTGGGCGTTTTTAATTTTGTAGCTCCGTTATAGCTGACATCTCCATAGCCCAAATCATCCAAATATACAACGATAATATTGGGTTTTGTGGGTGCTTCTTTTTGGTTGCAGGAGAC
>JAACDY010000187.1 GCA_009936675.1 Bacteroidota bacterium | reverse complement strand
AGTCCTGATTTTTGCCAAAAACTTCAAGATTTGGAACTGGAAATCATCAAGGCCTTTGCCGTTGACACTTCCTTTGATTTTTCGGTTTTGGAAGCCTACGAAACCGTTTGTGATTATTTTCTATTCGACACCAAAGGCCCTTTACCAGGAGGCAATGGCAATCGATTTGACTGGTCGGTATTGCGGAACTATCCCTCGGCAAAACCTTTTTTTTTAAGTGGGGGTATCGGTCCCAAAGATCAAAGCGCCATCGCATCGATAATTAACTTAAATTTGCCCCTTTATGCCATCGACATCAACAGTCAATTTGAAAGCGAACCTGGGCTAAAAAACATTGAAACTATAAAGCAATTTAAAGCAACACTATAAAAATGAAGTATCAGGTAGATGAAAAAGGATTTTACGGAGATTTCGGCGGGGCATACATCCCCGAGATGCTCTACCCCAATGTGGAAGAACTGAGAAAAAACTACATTCAGATTAGTGAATCGGAATCCTTTCAAAAGGAATTTCAGTCATTGCTCAGTGATTATGTCGGTCGTCCGACACCCCTTTATTTTGCGGAACGCTTATCGGAAAAATACAATACTAAGATCTACCTCAAAAGAGAGGATCTTTGTCATACCGGTGCCCACAAGGTCAACAACACCATTGGGCAAATTCTCATGGCCCAACGCTTGGGCAAAAATCGCATCATTGCAGAAACCGGAGCCGGTCAGCACGGTGTGGCTACAGCAACGGTATGTGCCTTGATGGGCATCCAATGTATTGTCTATATGGGAGAACTGGACATCCATCGACAGGCCCCCAACGTGGCCCGAATGAAGATGTTGGGCGCCGAGGTCAGGGCGGCCAAATCCGGGAGTAAAACCCTTAAAGACGCCACCAACGAGGCCATACGCGATTGGATCAACAATCCAGTGGACACCCACTACATCATCGGATCGGTGGTGGGACCTCATCCCTACCCCGACATGGTTGCCCGCTTTCAGTCGGTAATCAGTGCCGAGACCCAAACCCAATTGTCGGAAAAAGAAGGTCGGGATTACCCCGATCACGTCATTGCTTGTGTGGGAGGAGGCAGCAATGCTGCCGGGCTGTATTATCACTTTTTGGAAGACCCGAGAGTAAACATTATCGCTGTGGAGGCTGCCGGAAAAGGCATCGAATCTGGAGAAAGCGCTGCCACTTCGGCACTGGGCAAAGAGGGCATCATCCACGGCAGTAAAACCCTGTTGATGCAAACCCCGATGGGCAAATTACAGAACCCTATTCCATCTCTGCCGGATTGGACTATCCCGGGGTTGGACCCATGCATGCCCACCTCTACCGCAGTAAAAGGGCCGAATTCATTTCAATTCCCGATCAGGAGGCCATGGATTGGGGCTTGACCCTTTCACAAATGGAAGGCATCATTCCTGCCATTGAAACCGCCCACGCTTTTGCCGTTTTGGATGTAAGAAAATTCTCTCCCGAAGAAGTCATCGTTTTTAACTGCTCCGGACGTGGAGACAAAGATTTAGACACCTATATCGACCATTTTAAGCTATAATGAACCGCATAGATCAAACTTTCCAAAAGAACGAAAAACTTCTCTCCATCTATTTCTCGGCGGGGCACCCTGAATTGGAGGATACTGTCCCCATCCTTCGGGCTTTGCAAGACAGTGGAGTAGATATGGTAGAAATCGGATTGCCCTTTAGTGATCCTCTGGCCGACGGCCCGACCATACAGGAGAGTTCCACCCGTGCCCTGCGCAACGGTATGAGTACCGAAATGCTATTTAATCAGTTGGAAAACATCCGAGATAGCATTCACATTCCTTTGGTATTGATGGGCTATTTCAACCCTATGATGCAGTATGGAATTGAGCGTTTTTGTCAAAAATGCCAAGCCATTGGCATTGATGGATTGATCATTCCCGACCTTCCCGTTGACCTTTACCACCAGCGTTACAAAGTACTTTTTGACCAATACAATTTGCACAATATGTTCTTGATCACTCCCCAAACACCGGAGGAGCGTATTCGATATATCGACAGTGTGTCCAGTGGTTTTATTTATATGGTCAGTAGTGCTAGTGTAACCGGTGCTCAAAGCAGCTTTGGGAATACTCAAGAGGCCTATTTTAGACGTATTGCAGCAATGCAACTCCAAACGCCACTAGTGGTTGGTTTTGGCATTAGCAATGCAGAAACTTTTAGGGCGGCCCCTCGTTTCAGTCGTGGGGCAATTATTGGGTCAGCATTCATTCAATTTTTGGAAAAAAAGGGGGTAACTTCAATCCCCGATTTTATCAAAAAAATTCGTTAAAACAACTCCTTTTTCAAAAAAACAATGTTTTTTTTGACAATAATT
>JAACDY010000186.1 GCA_009936675.1 Bacteroidota bacterium | reverse complement strand
GTGATTATGAATACCATATTTCGACGGCCAAAGACCCCTTTAACGCTCCATTGCATTATTACCTTAAAAACAGTCCCGATATTGAATTGATGAACCAAGCGGCCAAAATTCTCCTATTGCATGAAGATTTTCAGTGTTTTTCCCGTTCAAATACCGATGTAAAAACTTTTCTTTGTACTATCAAAAATGCGACTTGGCAACAAGAGGGCTCTTCATTGATTTTTTTCATCTCTGCCAATCGATTTTTAAGAAATATGGTTCGGTCCATAGTTGGCACACTTTTGGAAGTGGGATATAAAAAGAGAGAAGTGAAAGACATAGAAATGGTGATCAAAAGCAAAGACAGGGGAGAGGCGGGATTTTCTGCTCCTGCACAGGGGCTATACCTGAGTCGTATTGAATACCCTCAAAATATCTTCATAGACTGATGGCAAAGGAAAAAGGAAATATCTTCGATCTGAAATTGTTTTCAAAGTTAATGGTCTATGTAAAGCCCTACAACAAGATTTATTACTTTGTGATGATCTCTGCCATACTGTTGGCCGGTTTTTCTGCACTGACTCCTTATTTGTTGAAGATTACTGTTGACGATTATATTCGTCTCAAGGATTACGATGGAATGGTCATTTTGATTGGGTTGATGCTGGTTGCTCTATTGTCAGAGGTGATTTTTCAATTTTTGTTTGTCTATTTTGCCAATTGGCTGGGACAAAACGTCATTCGAGATCTAAGGGTAGTATTGTTCCAGAAGATTATAGGATTTAAGATGGCCTATTTTGATCAATCTGCTGTTGGAAGATTGGTTACCCGTGCTGTGAACGACATAGAAACCATAGCGAGTATTTTTTCGCAAGGTTTGTTTATGATCATTGCCGATTTGTTAAAAATGGCAGTGGTGATCGTTATTATGTTGGTCATTGATTGGGAGCTTTCGCTAATTGTTTTCTCAATCCTTCCCGTCATCTTGTACGCCACAAGACTCTTTCAGAAATCCATGAAGACTGCTTTTGAGGAAGTTCGTCTTCATGTGGCCAATCTGAACTCTTTTGTTCAGGAAAGAATTACAGGCATGCAAATTGTGCAGTTGTTTCATCGTGAAAAAATTGAGTACGATCATTTTGTATCCATTAATGAAAAACACAAAAAAGCTTGGTTGAAAACCGTCTGGTACAACTCTATATTCTTTCCCATTGCTGAACTTTCCTCTTCCATCACCTTGGGTTTGTTGGTGTGGTATGGAGGATTGAATGTGGTGGGAGGAGGTTCAATATCTATGGGAACAATCTTTTTGTTCATCCAAATGTCTCAGATGCTCTTTCGCCCTTTGCGCCATATTGCGGATAAATTCAATACACTACAAATGGGAATGGTTGCAGCCGAGCGAATCTTTAAAATCATCAATTCAGAGAGTAAGATCGCTGATGATGGTCAATGGAACCCACAAAAAATTGATGGAAAAATTACCATCAAGGATTTGAGATTTTCATATGTGGACGACGAAGAGGTCATTCATGGAATTGATTTGGAAATTCAACCAGGAGAAAAAATCGCCATTGTGGGCGCTACTGGTGCTGGTAAATCTACTTTGATCAATTTGCTTTCCCGATTCTACGAATTTGACAAGGGAGAAATCTGTTTGGACGATCACTCCATCAAGGATTTTAGACTCCAATCGTTGCGAAAACACGTGGGGATTGTCCTGCAAGATGTGTTTTTATTTGCCGATACCATTTTTAACAACATTACACTTCATAACCCCAATGTGATCCGAGCCATGGTTTATGAGGCGGCAAAACAGATAGGAGTCCATGATTTTATTGAATCCCTTCCAGGCGGCTATGATTATAACGTAAAGGAACGAGGGGCTATGCTATCGTCTGGACAACGTCAATTGATTGCGTTTTTGAGGGTTTATATTGCCAACCCCAGCGTATTGGTTCTCGATGAGGCTACTTCCTCCATTGATTCGCACTCCGAGGAATTGATCAAAAACGCAACGCTTAAAATTACTTCTAACAAAACATCCATACTGATTGCACACCGCCTGTCAACCATTAAAAATGCGGATCGTATAGTGGTAATGGATTCCGGTCATATAGTAGAAGTGGGATCACACAAAGAACTATTGAACATCAAAAATGGCTATTACGCTCAGCTGTACAAAATTCAATTTTTGGAAGTGGCGGTCTGATCTAAATGGAGAGATCCTCAGTCAACATACGTCGGAGGTCTTCGGTGTTTTTAAACTTACAGAAAGTTCCATCTTTGATATAGGAGATTTTTCCAGTTTGTTCAGAAATTACCAGTACTACTGCATCTGTTTTTTCACTGATGCCAATAGCGGCTCTGTGTCGAAGTCCAAACCTTGAAGGAATAGAAGTGGATTCGGAGACGGGGAGAACCACTCGTGTGGCTTTGATGAAGTTGTTTTTTACGATAATGGCCCCATCGTGTAGGGGACTGTTCTTAAAGAAGATGGTTTCCAAAATTTGTGCGCTGACTTCGATATTGGCTTCGTCTCCCGTATTTTGTAAAAAATCCAAGCTGTTTTCTCTTTCAAACACAATGATGGCTCCAGTTTTTTCGCTGGCCATTTTATTACAAGCACTCAACAGAGCTGTCAGATCTATTTTGAGTGACTCCTGATCTTGATTGAGAAAATTAAAATAACGGATGACGTTTCGCCTTGAGGCAAAATTGGTCGATCCAATCAAGAGTAAAAATTTTCTGATTTCTTGCTGAAAGACCACGATCAATGCAAAAAAACCAACGCTGATGAACTTGCCCAATATGTTACTCAAAACATCCAGATTGAGGATGTCTGTCAGTTTCCAAATCACATAGAAGATGACAATACCAATAAAGATATTGATGGCCACCGTTCCTTTGACCAGTCGGTAGGCATAAAAAAGAAGCAAAGCCACCAAAAGAATATCAACAATGTCGATGAAGGTGAAGTCTAAAAAATCAATTTTGTCCAATGTGGCTTTTTTGTAAAATTATAAAACTATTGGAGTGCTTGCAATAAATCGACACATTCTTTGGCTTGCTTGACATCATGAACTCGAAGAATATTTACTCCTTTGGACAGGGCAAAGGTGTTGAGTACGGTGGTTCCATTGAGTGCCTCATCGGATGTAATGGCCAGTTTTTTGTATATCATAGACTTTCTTGATATACCAACCAATATTGGAAGTTCTAAGCTTTGAAACAAATCCAAGTGTTTCATTAAAGTATAGTTGTGTTCCAATGTTTTTCCAAATCCAAAACCAGGATCTATGATGACATCATTGATTCCGTTATTGTATGCTTGCTGTATTTTTTCGGAAAAATAGTACAAGACCTCTTGGACAACATTTGTGTATTGGGGTTTTTTCTGCATGTTTTTTGGCGTCCCCAGTATGTGCATCAATACATAGGGTGCACGGTGTCTCCCAACGGTTTCCATCATTTTAGGGTCAAACTGTCCCCCAGAAATATCATTGATCAATGCCGCCCCTCTGTTGAGACATCCCTCTGCTACATTAGAGCGGAAGGTGTCAATGGAAAAATACTGTTTGGGGAAAGTTTCAATCAGTT
>JAACDY010000185.1 GCA_009936675.1 Bacteroidota bacterium | reverse complement strand
TGGAACTCCTCGGGTGTGAGGCTTTGCTTATTTTGAAATGTCGCATCCTCCATGCTGTGGAGAGGAATCAAATGGACATGAACATGTGGCACTTCCAAGCCAATTACACTCATCCCTACCCTTTTGCAGGGAATGGCTTTTCGAACCGCCAAGGCCACTTTTCTGGAAAATTGCATCAAATGATTGTAGTCCTCCTCTGATAAGTCAAAGATTTTATCTACTTCTTTTTTGGTGACACAGAGGGTATGTCCCACCGCATTGGGATTGATGTCCAAAAAAGCATAGCACTTTTCGTCCTCGTAAACTTTATAGGAAGGTATTTCTCCCTTAATGATTTTTGAGAAAATCCCTGCCATCTTAGTCGCGACTGATGGAAAGAATTTCCAATTCAATGGTACCGTTGGGTACTGTAATCTGAGCCGTTTCTCCTTGCTTTTTTCCCAATAGGCCTTTTCCAATGGGAGAATCGACAGAGATCTTACCGGTTTTGAGATCGGCTTCGCTCTGTGCAACGAGTTTGTACTTCATTTTGGCACCATTACTCTTGTTTTTTACTTCAACCGTAGAGTGTACCAAAACTTTGGAGGTGTCGAGTTGGGATTCGTCAATGAGTCGAGCATTGGAGAGGGTGGCTTCCATTTTGGAAATTTGTAGTTCCAATAGCCCTTGGGCTTCCTTGGCAGCATCATACTCCGCATTCTCACTGAGGTCGCCTTTGTCACGAGCCTCTGCTATAGCTTGGGAAGCTTTGGGTCGTTCAACATCTTTGAGATGATTGAGCTCCTCCCTGAGTTTTTTCAAACCTTCTTCTGTGTAATAAGATACTTTACTCACTTTTTCGTTAATTTATAATGTCAAATGAAAACCATTTGCAAAAGACTAATATCAAAGATAAGGAATTGAGCGTTTTTGGTAAAACTTTCTTTTTTATATTCCCCTCGCTACTGCTGTTGGCTTTTTACAGTTGTGGAAAGGATAAAATTGAGCGAAACCCTTATTTGTCCTCAGTGAATTTCAATATTAATTTAAATTTGAACTTACCCCAATACGACAATTTGAGATATGCCGGCGGGGGGCTTAGCATTCGTCAAGGGGGAATCAATGGACTACTGGTTTTTAATCTCAACGGAAACGATTTTCTGGCCTGGGAAGCCACCTGCCCCAATCATGTCATCAAAGATTGTTCTCAGCTGTCAATTACGGGGGTTTTGGCAGAGTGTTCTTGTGAAGGCTTTGAGTACAGTTTGGCCACAGGCCAATTGCTCAACCCCGAAGAAAATACTGAGAATCCTTATCCTATGCTATTTTACAATCTAAGGCGTTCGGGTAATACAATCATCATTTCCAATTAAAACTCCATTTGATGAAAAAATTAATTTTAATGCTCTTCTTTGGAGCTTCTGTTTCCCTCCACAGCCAACTTTTAGAATTGGATTACCGTTCTCCCGTGAAAAAAGAAAGTTTACTCAAAGCAAGATTTCTTAAAATTTTTGTGGGCGGGATTAATACTTTGGGACATGTCGATCTGAGTAATGAAGTCATTAATATCAATTACAGTGGCTCAGGAGGTTTTGTCGGTGGAATATCGGTAGTGGGGACCTACACCCTGTTTTCCGGCAATAAAGACGATAAGAAGAACAACCTTTCCCATTTGCTGAATCCCCTTGGAGGGAGCAGCGGGAGTTTTTATTTTCAATTTTCCCTGAAAGAAAAAGAAAAAAGCAGCCTAAGGATCAATTCCCGTATGGGGCTCAAATTGATTCAGGGTATGCCACTCCGAGGGTTTGAAAGATCCTTTATAAGCAATTATGGAATGCTTGGGGGAGTCTATCAGCGATTACTTTTTGAAGACGCTCCCGAAAATCAGAGGATCGACTTTTGGATTTATCCCCACTTGATGGCGAGCCAAATGGGGAAAAATGACATTGAGCTTTTTTTTGACAATGGATTGGAAACCCTCAGTTATGGGTACGGATTGCAAACCGGTGTAGAGTTCAATCAAAAAATACGATTGATCTTCCTGGTCAATCAATTGGTCAATACCCTTAACCCTGAAACATTAGGGATTCCCGTACTTCGTTTTACACTGGCCTACCGCCTTTAGAATCTTAAACTGAGCCCCGCCAAAAAATTAAATCGAGCTTGAGGATAATATCCTGCCCCCTCAACCGTGCTTACCACCCCGGGGACAGAATAGTCGTCATCGAAAGTGTAGAAATACCCATTGGAAACATATTTTGTTCCCAAAAAGTTGTTTAGCAATAATGAAACATTGATCTCTTTAAACAGGCTTTTTGGAAGGATTCGATAATTGACATTTAAATCCGACACGGTATAAGCTTCCAACCTGGAAGTTTCGGAGTCAATATTCCCCATGAATTGCTCGCCTACGTGTTTGGTGAGCAAGGCAATTTTCCATTGGCTTGAAGGCTGAAAAGCGATGATATTCCCAGCCACCATAGCGGGAGAAAAAGAAAGGTGGGTATCGCCCAAATGGGTCAAAACCCCATCGCGTTGAAAATAAAAATCCTGATTACGATTACGACTGAGCGTAAGGTTGGGCTGCCAAGTCCAACGATTGGCAAGCGAAAAAGTCCCTTCTATTTCTATGCCCAATCGGCTGCTTTTTCCTACATTTTCTCTGATAGGGCTTCCCACATCATCCAATGCACCGGTGAGGGCCAATTGGTTGGTGTAGTCCATGAGATAGATGTTGACCAATAGGTTGGTTTTTTCTGTATTAAAACGCCACCCCAATTCATAATCGTTGAGTTCTTCAGGTTGGGGGTTTCCATTTTCAAAATCGGATCGGCTAGGCTCCCGATTTGCACGGGCAAATGAAACATAAAATTTGTTTTTAGGGTTATGGGTATAAACCATTCCAGCTTTGGGATTGAAAAACCCATAATTTTCGTCTATGCTGATGGGCTCCGGCCCTTTGAGATTTCCATTTGCACTATAGCTTATACTACGGTATTGCAAATCCAAATAGCCTGAAATACGGTCGTTAAATCGGTGATTGACTTTGGCAAAAATATTTCCTTCTTTTTTGTCGCCCTGATTTTCATAAAAGCGATGACCCGGCTGAACATCCGAAGCGTAATTTGCAAAGATCAGTTCTCCAAAATGATCCCCCACATAGCTGCTGAAGAGTGCTCCCAGATTCCATT
>JAACDY010000023.1 GCA_009936675.1 Bacteroidota bacterium | reverse complement strand
GATATCACAAGCGGGGTTACCAAATTGTTGTATGTGGCGCCAGAGTCCCTGACCAAACAAGACTATGTTGATTTTTTGCGCTCTGTTCCCATTAGTTTTATGGCAGTAGACGAGGCGCACTGTATTTCAGAATGGGGTCATGACTTTAGACCAGAGTACCGAAACTTAAGAGAGATATTAGATCGCATAGACAAAAATATTCCAGTGATTGGTTTAACCGCCACAGCCACACCCAAGGTGCAAGAAGATATTTTAAAAAATCTCGGGATCACAAATGCGGTTACCTTTAAGGCGTCTTTTAATCGTCCAAATTTATTTTATGAGGTGCTGCCAAAGACAGATCAAGTTGACAGAGACATTACCTCATTTATCAAAAAAAATGAAGGGAAATCAGGTATTGTATATTGCTTGTCTAGGAAACGTGTAGAAGAGCTAGCTCATGTCTTGCAGGTCAATGGTATCAAAGCGGTGCCATATCACGCAGGGCTAGACACCAAACAACGTGTGAAAAATCAAGACATGTTTTTAATGGAAGATGTAGATGTGGTCGTGGCTACCATTGCGTTTGGAATGGGAATCGATAAGCCCGATGTACGCTTTGTAATCCATCACGATATTCCAAAAAGTATTGAGAGCTACTATCAAGAAACGGGTCGTGCGGGTCGTGATGGTGGAGAAGGGTATTGCTTGGCCTTTTATGCCTATAAAGACATCGAAAAGCTAGAAAAATTCATGTCTGGAAAACCCATTGCGGAGCAAGAAATTGGCTACGCTCTTCTGCACGAAATGGTTGCCTATGCGGAAACTTCGATGTCTAGGCGTAAGTTTATCCTGCACTATTTTGGCGAAGAGTTTGACGAAAACGATGGTCTTGGTGCAGATATGGATGACAATTCAAGAAATCCAAAACCAAAAAAGGAGGCTCAAAAGCAAGTTGAAAAACTCCTAGGGGTCATCAACTATACCGCCCAACAATATCGATTTAAGGAAATCGTCAATATTCTTTCGGGCATTAAAAATGCCTTGTTGATCACCCGTAAGGTTGTCGATCAAGATTTTTTTGGTGTGGGCTCGGACCAGTCTCCATCTTATTGGCGAGCGCTGATTCGCCAACTCCTTGTGGCTGGTTTACTCAAAAAAGAAATTGAAAGTTATGGCGTCATCAAGTTGACGGAAAAAGGTGCGGATTTCCTTCAATCTCCTCACTCATTTTTCATGACCGAAAATCATGAATACGATCAAGTCCAATCCTCATCTTCATCGAGTGGGGGTGGCGTAGCGGTGTTTGACAAAAAATTGCACGGACTTTTGATGAAAGAACGGAAAAGGATGGCAGAACAATCTGGTGTTCCTCCTTATGCGGTTTTTCAAGAATCTTCTATCGAAGACATGCTTTTGAAGTATCCAATTAACATTGAAGAACTCAAAAACATCCACGGGGTTGGAGAGGGGAAAGCGATGAAATTTGGAAGCTCTTTTGTTAAACTCATCGAAAAATATTGTGAGGACAATGACGTTGTCCGTCCGCAAGATATCATCATCAAAAGTACGGGCGCCAATTCAACACTCAAGTTGTATATCATTCAAAGTATCGACCGAAAACTGCCCCTCGAAGATATTGCCAATGCCAAGGGAATGGACAGAACTACCTTTATCAAAGAACTTGAAACAATTGTTTTTTCAGGAACAAAGCTGGATATTGGCTATGAGGTGGATGCCTTGTTTGACGAGGATCAACAGGACGAGCTGAAGGAGTATTTTATGGAAGCTGAAAACGATGATATTCAAGAAACTTTTGATGAGTTTGATGGCGAATTTGAAGAAGATGACCTGCGAATTTTCCGCATCAAATTTATTAGTGAAGTTGCCAATTAAGCACTTTTCTTTTCGCTATATTTGCCGCCAAATAAATTGACATGAAAGACGGTATTTACGCTGCAATCCACACCCAAAAAGGAATCTTAACTCTTCAACTTCATTACGAAAAAACACCAGCTACGGTAGGTAATTTTATCGGTTTGGCAGAAGGAAGCTTAGCCAACGAAGTAAAGCAAAGCGGTACACCTTATTATGATGGCTTGAATTTTCACCGTGTGATACCAGATTTTATGATTCAGGGCGGTTGCCCACAGGGGAGTGGAGTTGGCGGACCCGGCTACCAATTTGACGACGAAATCGATTCCAGTTTACGTCATGACAAAGCCGGTATTTTATCGATGGCAAACGCTGGCCCTGGAACAAACGGAAGTCAATTTTTTATTACCCATGTTCCTACCCCCTGGCTAGACGGAAAACATACGGTCTTTGGCTGTGTTGTCGAG
>JAACDY010000184.1 GCA_009936675.1 Bacteroidota bacterium | reverse complement strand
GTTTTGGCAGATAGTACAAGGATATTGATGAAATTGCCAAACCGCTCATAAACAGAGATAGTCTGCTATACCCTTCCCAGTAGGAAGCAAGTTCAACCCCCGAATATTCAACAAGCAAACTTCGAATTGCGATGAGCACAGATGGAAATACGATTGCTGCAACTGCTGACATTGCTGTAAAAGACAGTAGCGGTTTAAAAATATACAAGCGAAAAGGTTTACCGAAAAGCACCCGACCAAAATGCCAAGATTTACGAAAATGAAAACAGTAGGTCAATAGCAAGATCACACTTGGTACAAAAACACTCAAGATTAGCCCAAGCTTATTTGCATAATAAATCAAAGCTGTAGAGACTCCCAAAGTCAACAGAGCAGAAATCAAAGTTGATTGCACGATGATTTTATACGATTTTAAGCCATGAAAAAAAGATTGCATCAGGGTATGAAAAACAAAGCAGAGCAAACTCAGCATAACCCCCCCTGTGAGCCAAGGAATAAGTTCCCAATCTTTTTCACCAAGCTGTAAAAGGTTCAAGATTTGATCGTATAGAATAAAATAAAGAGCAGTGGAAATAAAAAATCCAAGGAGCATAAGTGATAAGCATGCCTGTAAAACAAACGTTTGACGGTCTTTATATTCTCCCGAGAGGTACTTCACCGCACCTTCATATACCCCTGCCCCGTTGATTTGTTGTAGAATCGTGAATACACTTTTTAAATTACCTAAAAAAAGCAAAGCAGAAGAACCTAAAAACACAACAATCACTTTGTTGATAATAAGGGAAGAAATGGCTTTGACAAACTGCGCAATCCCGTTTAGAACTGTGTAAAACGTCCCTTTTGAAATCATCAGCTGATCAGCTTTTCGAGAAGCGAGTAGTTTGCGATGTTAACCTTATAAAAATCATGGGTCAGGGTGCTCCCTCCAAAACTCTCTTTCCAATAACTCAATGTGTGATTAAGCACACGACCATTGTCCTCATTGGAGTGACCAAAACTAAAATAGTCAAATGCGTTGCTTTTCTCTTGAATAATATGAGCAAATAGTACAGAAAGTGCATTCGTAGATTTCCCATAAGGGGTTGCAGAAATATACTGTGCCAAGGATGTTTTTCGGGTATTAAATAAGGTTGTTCCGCCTAGGACTTTATCTCCTTCATAAATATCGTATTGTTTGATATGTTCTGGAAATGCATCTTTTAAGAATTGAATTTCTTGTAGAGAATGTACGGGTGTACCCCCATGGCTAATCTGCAAATTGGGAATTAATACTTCATTCCAAAACGGTTCCATATTGTCTGTATCACGGATTTGGAAATCGTGTGAATTGGCCGATTTAATTTTTCGCTTTCGATTTTCATTAGGTCTAAACGAAGATGGCCGTAAACAAATCGCAGCATCCCTGCGATATAGTTCCGCTTGGGTGACAAACAAAGCATATTGAATTTCTTCGGACGGCTGCATGTGATAAAGTGCTGGCGTTTGCTTGATGATGAGATTCAAAAATCCATTGTGATCGTAGTGTTTCAGTATTTCTGCAAAAGCAGCCAAAGCATCACTGAGCTTAATTTGTTTTGGCAACACCAATCCACCATAACTCAAACCTTGATGGGAGTAAATTGTTTGTTCACTGCTATTGGCTGGAAAGACAGCAACGAGCTTCTCTTTCTTATAAACTAGCAGGGAGGCATCTGTAAAACGATCGCCATGATATCCTATGAATTTACGTGTGAGCATAAAAGTTCCATTCTTGGATCTTTCTACAAGATCATCCCAAACGTCACTGAGGGAATCCGTATATCGCTCAATATTAAATCCTTTCATGCTTAAGAAAACGCAAAATTACTTAATAAATTACCCGAACTGTTTTTCTTGACGCTTCCGCTCGTTTTCGTCAAGATAGATTTTTCGCAATCGCTGAGAGTTGGGAGTTACCTCTACATACTCATCTTTTTGGATATACTCCAATGCCTCTTCTAAGCTAAACTGAATTGGCGGTGCTAATTTGACCTTATCATCAGATCCCGCAGCACGCACATTGGATAGTTTTTTGGTCTTGGTCACATTGACAACCAAATCATCTGCTCGAGAGTTTTCCCCAATGACTTGACCCGTGTAAATTTCCTCTCCTGGGTGGATAAAAAACTTTCCACGGTCCTGCAATTTGTCTAAGGAATAAGGAATAGCCGTCCCCTTCTCCATCGAAATCAAAGAGCCAT
>JAACDY010000183.1 GCA_009936675.1 Bacteroidota bacterium | reverse complement strand
GGGTATGGATCATTCCGGCAATAGAAAGGTAAGGGTCTAAAAAGCTATTCTTCAATAGCAACATCCAAAATACTACCTCTAATATTCAAGCGGTAGAGGTTTTTTTGTTCTCGGGTGGGATATACTCTGTTGGAAAGAAAAATTATAAAACACTCATGAACTGGATCTACCCAAACCAAATTTCCTGTAAATCCACTATGACCAAAACTTTCTGGCGATGATTTTTCCGAGGGATAACGTTCAAAGGGAATGGTATCAAGTGTAGGTTTATCAAAACCTAATCCACGGCGATTTTCTGTTTCTGGATAAGCACGGGATGTAAAAAGTGCAGTGGTCTCAGGTTTTAAATATTGTTTTCCTTCATACTGACCTTTGTTAAGGAGCATTTTTAAGAGTTTTGCCAACGAAGTTGCATTGGCAAACAGTCCGGCATTTCCCGAAACGCCACCCATCAGACCTGCGGCCTCATCGTGCACCCAACCATGTACCAATGTTTTTCTAAATAAGGAATCTTTTTCGGTGGGAACAATCTCTTCTTTGGAATACTTAAAACTGGGATTGAAAGTCAATCTTTCGATTCCCATAGGGGCATAGTAATGCGTGTCCAAAAATTGATCAAAAGACTGACCACTCATGCGTTGCACCATATCGGGTAAAAGAAAGAACCATAGGCCGGAGTAACGATAATCCCCTATGTTTTCGACGGGAGTCTTTTTGATCCTTCGCATTATTTTCTTTTCGTATTTCCGGTGTATGAATAGGGAGTCGGAAAGGGGGTCGGGATAGCGTTTGCTTTGTTTTGAGGAAAGAGTTCTGGACTTAAATTTCCCACTCTTTCTTCTTACAGTGTTTTGATGCTCAATATAGGGTAACCAACCTGCCTGATGACCTAAGATTTCTCGGAACGTGGAGTTTTTCTTATTGGTGTTTTTGATCATTGGAATAAAACCAGCTACCTTTTGATCCAAGTCAATTTTATACCTTTCATATAATTTCATAAAAGCCAAGGTACTGGCCAAAATTTTGGTTACTGAAGCGAGGTCATACAGATGGTGGTTTTCTACCCTAACGAGAGAATCATAGGTGTGAAACCCATAGCTTTTGTTAAAGCGGATACTATCGTGTTTATAAATCAACACCTGCGCCCCAGGAAATGCCCTTTTTTGGATTCCCATTTGAACAATAGAATCAATTTTGTGCTCCAAAGTGTCATTGAGGGGGACGGAAAGCGAGTCTTGACCTTGAAGTCCAATAACCCATAGCATTGAAAAAAGAAAAAGTACTTTTTTCATAAAACCTCTATCCTATTCATCAATTTCGACAATCATATCAATTTCAACCGCAATATTAAAGGGAAGTGATCCCATTCCTATGGCAGCACGAGTATGCTTTCCTCTTTCTCCAAATACTTCGACCATAAGGTCTGAAAAACCATTAACCACACTGGGATGTTGTGTAAAATCGGGTGAGGCATTGACCATGCCTGTAGCACGAATAACCCTTTTGACCCTACTCAAATCACCCAATGCAGATTTGAGAATGGCAATTTGATTGATCCCCGTCAGCCGTGCAGCTTCGTAACCCTCTTCGATGGTCAATTCTTCTCCCACTATACCGGTGATAAATTTACCATCAGCTTTTAGAGGGCCGTTTCCAGATAGAAAAAGTAAATTTCCAACTTGGACGAAATTGACAAAATTGGCGACGGGGGTAGCTGTTTGGGGGAGTACAATTCCCATACTGTCCAATTTGGCTTCCGGATTGTAATCAGATTTAACCTCGATGGGATTATTCTTTCCTTGAGGTGAACCACAGGAAACCAAGGCCAGCCCAAAGGTCAGTACCAGTGTGTATATGATGTTCTTCATGATTATTATTTATACTGCCGACGATAAAATTTCCTTAATTCTTTTGGCTACGATACGTTCCTGACCGGGCACCATCATCCAAGTGGTCATTCCCACGCTTTTGGAATCCCCCACGGTTTGAATAGAGGGGTGACCCTCTCTGAGCTGTTTCCTTACTTCATTTGGACTTATTTTCACTTTCTTTTCATCCCAACGAATGCGCAAACTGGGCACGTGGTTGGCATATTTCGGAACATGAATTTCACTTTCAACTCCTGCCACTGAGGTGGCACTATCGCTGATCAGTTGGATTTGTGATTCCCACATTTTCCATTCTTGATCGTGGTCTTTTTGAAGGTATAACTCCAATGCAGCCAACATACCCAGTACTTCTTCTTTGTTTACTTTCATGCCTCGGCCGATGGTTTCTCCTCGGGGAGGAGTATGCATTCGTGCAGCTTCAATATATTCTCTTTTTCCCAATAGTAAACCAGCACTTTGAGGGCCTCTTAGTCCTTTGCCTCCAGAGAAAGCAACCAAGTCAAATCCCATTTTGGTAAAGCGAAACAGATTTTCTACTGGCGGTACATCTGCCGCACAGTCGATAAAAGTGGGGATGTTGTATTTTTTCCCAAGAGCAATAAACTCCTCCCATTTGATTTCGCCCTGGTCGGTATGTGCATTGAGGAACCAAAGCATACAAGTTTTGTCGGTAATCGCCTTTTCCAATTGTTTAGCGGTTTTTACTTTAACCACTTTGGCACCAACATTGGTAAGGGCTTGTGCATATCCAATGGTATGAGATTCCTGAATTATGACCTCATTCTTCATGCCCTCTGTATTGGGGAGTTGTTTTACTTTCTCAGGATCCTTGCCGGTAAGGATTCCAGCCATTCCTATACTCATGGCTCCAAAACAACCCGAAGAAACGGTGGCGTATTCACACTCCAACAATTCAGCGATTCGCTCACCCACTTTGTCCTGCAAGTCATCCAGATTGACGTATTCATCTGCTCCATAGCTGATCGCTTCAATAACTTCTTTGGGCATCAAAGAGCCTGTCATGGAGGTGTAAGTTCCAGCTGCATTAATGAATGTTCTTAGGCCGAGTTCTTTGAAAAAATCTCTTCTCAAACTTGAGACCACTGCTGCAGTTTTGGATTGAGCAGCCAATGAATTGGTTCCTAATAGGCTTCCTGCAAAAGGAAGTGCCGCTAACGATTGTATTACTTTTCTTCTATTAATCATGTTTTAATTTTTTTTAAGATTTAATCTACTGCAGCGATACAATCGATTTCTACTAATGAATTACCGGGTACACCACCATAGGTGGCTACTGTGGTCCTTACCGGTGGATTTTCACCAAAACGACCTCTATAAACTTCGTTCATTTTATGGTAGTCCGCCAAGTCGGCCAAATAGACGTTGACTTTGAGAACTTGTTCCATGGAAGAACCGTTTCGTTCCAATTCTTTTTGAACCTCGTTTAATACATGATCGGTATGGGCTTTGATATCGCCATCAAAATGCGCACCTTTTCCAGCAATGTAGAGGGTGTTTCCATGTCTTACTGCTCCTGAGAATAAGGGCATCTTTTGATCTTCGACAATTTTACCAACCACTTCTTTTTTACTTTTTGAAGGGGCAGCTTTTACTGAAGCTATACCCAATAGGCCAGCCATTCCCATTCCAATATTTTTTAATACAGATCTTCTTTTTTCGTTGTGTTTCATCTTTTTAAATTTTTTGTTAAACTTCTACCACATTCTTTTTTTAATCAATTCTTTTATTTGGTCTTTGGGAACAGGGAGCTCATCCATATGATCTCTGATCCACTTAGAAAAATCCTTTTCGATTTCTTCAGACCATTTGTTGTCAATTTGACCTGGGGTATATTTACCTTCTTTAAGGCGGGTTATCCCAAACAAATCTCTGAGCCTTACTACCTGTGAAGTAACCACGACTTTCTCTGCCAGATGGGCAGGGATAAAAATCACCCCTTCTTTTTTGGCCAATACTACATCGCCAGGCATTACGGTGGCAGCACCTATTCTTATGGGGTCGTTGATGCTCAGGAGCATAACTTCTGTGAGAAAAGAGGGATGCCATGCCCTAACAAAAGCGTTAAAGCCATCGATTTCGGATAGGCCTTCCATGTCTCTGCTTGAGGCATTGAATACTACACCTGTTTTGGATTTGGCATAAATGGAG
>JAACDY010000182.1 GCA_009936675.1 Bacteroidota bacterium | reverse complement strand
TTGTTGTCGTCGACCATTGGTAGAAATAAAAATAAAATCCCCGGAGAGGTACTTG
Organism: Bacteroidota bacterium; assembly: GCA_009936675.1. Lineage (GTDB taxonomy): Bacteria > Bacteroidota > Bacteroidia > Flavobacteriales > Flavobacteriaceae > UBA8316. Next base: position 6,164 of record JAACDY010000182.1, on the reverse strand, counting down.
CTGCCATCATCAATGGTACAGAGGAACTCTTGCAAAACTTGGCCCAACTGGGCGTAAAAATTCACAGTACTGGAGGAGAAACTGCCGATGTTGGGGATTTGGTAAAAACCATTATCGTTGATTCCACCGTTACTTCCAGAATCAAGAGAAGTGAAGTGATAGACAATGCAAACATTCAGGCGGGCGATGTAATTGTGGGTCTGGCTTCTTTTGGACAGGCTACTTATGAAGATCGATACAACGGAGGTATGGGAAGCAATGGGCTGACATCAGCTAGACATGATGTGTTTGGTAACACTCTAAAAGAAAATTACCCCGAAACCTTTGATAATGAATTACCCGATGATCTGGTTTACTCCGGTTCTAAAGGATTAACAGACCCCACCGATACACCTTTGGATGTGGGACAACTGGTTTTGTCTCCCACTCGGACCTATGCGCCAGTTATTAAGGCGCTATTGGATATCATAGACCGGAAAGACATACACGGTATGGTACATTGTAGTGGAGGAGCACAAACCAAAATTTTACATTTTATCGACCAGTTGCACATCATCAAAGACAATCTCTTTGATTGTCCTCCATTGTTTGAACTGATCCAAAAAGAATCGGGTACAGAGTGGAGAGAAATGTACGAAGTTTTTAATATGGGACATCGTATGGAGATTTATTTACCCGAATCTCAAGCTCAGAGAGTAATAGATATTGCTGAGTCTTTCAAAATCGAAGCCCGTATTGTGGGAAGGGTAGAAGCCTCTGCTGAAAAAAAGTTGACGATCAGATCGCTTCAAGGGGTTTTTCAGTATTAATCATTTATCTTAGTATTTACTAGTTGAGTCTTTACATGAAAAAAATCATTTTCCTTAGCCTTTTTATTTTCCAAGTTGTTCTCTCCCAAGAGCGTGACGCACTTTTGGAGAGTCTGTTTGTGGAGGAAATGACAATGGAGGAACAATTACTACCACAAAAAATGATTTTTACCCAATCTTTGTTATGGGGGAAAAAGGGTCTTTTTCGTAAAACGGGTATCTCCAAACTCTCATTGGAACAAAGAGAAAAAGAATTGAAGGTCAGAAATGTAATGCTTAAATCCCATCAAATTATCGGCTATCTAACCCTTGCGGGTATGGTCGCACAGGGAATTATGGGAGGAAAGTTATACAATGGGGATTACAAACTATACGATGCTCATAAAACCTTGGGGGCATGGGTCACCGTTTCTTATTTTACTGGTGCTGGACTTTCCCTTTTTGCTCCACCTCCTTTGGTAAGGAAAAAAGTTAAAGGTTTTAATTCTATCAAGGCGCACAAGTGGTTGGCTTATGTTCATTTTTCGGGGATGATCGCAACCAACGCATGGTCAAAAGAGGACAGAGATTGGCACAAGTATGCTGCTTACACTACTTTTGCAAGCTATGCAACTGCTGTTTTGGTATTTAAATTTTAAGAAATATGAAAAGTTATTTGTGTTGGATTTTTATTGTAATTTCTGGTGTACTCGTAGCTCAGGAAAGATGGGTTTTGGATTCTGATAAATCATTAATTACCTATGAGGCTTCGCATTTTCTTCACGATTGGGAGGGAACGAATCAAAATGTTAAAGGAGTACTTATCGAAGGTGAGGACGTATTCGATAAAATAGCAATCGCAATGTACGTTCGTGATTTTGATAGCAAAAACAGTAGTCGAGACAACAATGCTCTGGAGATTTTAGAGGTTTTACAATTCCCCAAGATCGAATTCTTTTCTGACGAAATTCAGAAGACAGATCAACAACTCAAATTTTCTGGGAGTCTAAATTTCCATGGGATTGAATTGACTCAAATACTAAACACTGACTACTCCCAAAAACAAAACCAACTTGTTCTAAAGGGAGGTTTTAGCTTAACCCTTTCTGATTTTGAAGTACCACTTCCTTCCTTTATGATGCGTAAAATGGAAGATGAAATAAAACTTAAATACGAGTTGCACTTCAAGAAGCTTGATAGATAGATTTAAAACTTTAAATTTGTCACATTGAGTTTCTCACAATGATAGAAAAATTAGAGATTGTCCAACAAAGATTTATTGAAGTATCTGATCTAATCATTCAACCAGATATTATCGCAGATCAAAAGCGATATGTTCAGCTCAATAAGGAATACAAGGATTTGAATAAGATTGTTGCTAAAGCAGAGATCTATAAATCAATCATCGCCAATATAGAGGAGGCCGAAACCATGATCAAAGAGGAAACAGATTCCGAAATGATTGATATGGCCAAAATGCAATTGGAGGAAGCTAAGGAAAAACTCCCTTTGTTGGAAGAAGAGATAAGGTTTCTATTGATTCCCAAAGACCCTGAAGACGGGAAAAATGTAGTGGTCGAAATCCGAGCAGGAACAGGAGGCGATGAAGCCAGTATTTTTGCTGGGGACCTTTATCGGATGTACACCAAATACTGCCAAGATCAGGGGTGGAAAGTAAGCTTTGTGGATTCTAACGAAGGAACGGCTGGAGGATTTAAGGAAGTGATTTTTGAAGTTTCAGGAGAAGAAGTTTATGGAACCATGAAATACGAATCCGGAGTTCATCGAGTGCAACGGGTACCTCAAACAGAAACTCAAGGAAGAGTTCATACCTCAGCGGCTACCGTAATGGTTTTGCCCGAGGCAGAAGAATTTGACGTTGAGGTCAATATGAACGATGTCAGGGTAGATTATTTTTGTTCCTCAGGTCCCGGTGGACAATCCGTAAATACCACCTATTCTGCTGTCCGATTGACGCATGAACCTACGGGTATTGTAGCCCAATGTCAAGATCAGAAGTCCCAACACAAAAACAAAGAAAAGGCTCTCAAAGTCTTACGTTCAAGACTCTATGAATTGGAACTCCAGAAAAAATTGGAACAAGATGCTGAAAAAAGAAACTCACTGGTTTCCTCAGGAGATCGCTCGGCAAAGATCAGAACCTATAATTATCCTCAAGGGAGGGTGACCGATCATCGCATTGGATTGACCCTCTATGATCTGCAAAATATCATTAATGGTGACATCCAGAAATTAGTGGATGAACTTAAGCTTTATCAAAACACCCAAAAACTGAAGGAGGCAGGAGAGACCCTATGACCCAAGCAGCATTGTTAGAGCAAATCAAACGCAAAAAATCTTTTTTGTGCGTGGGCTTGGATGTGGATAAAGATCGTATTCCTTCGGATTTAAAAAACGAGCCAGATGCTATTTTCACTTTTTGTAAGCGTATTATAGGAGCTACGGCTCCCAATTGTGTGGCCTATAAACCCAATATCGCCTTTTTTGAGGCCTATGGATTGGAGGGGTGGAAATCGCTGGAAAAAGTAATGGATTTTCTCAATCGCCCTTATCCCGAAATATTTACCATAGCAGATGCCAAACGGGCAGACATTGGCAATACGTCCAGGCGATATGCCAAAGCCTATTTCGAACAGCTCGAATTTGATTCGATTACTATTGCACCCTATATGGGCAAGGATTCGGTTGAGCCATTTTTGGAGTATGCGGGAAAGCATGCCATCCTATTGGCCCTGACCTCAAACGAAGGTGCATCGGATTTTCAATTGCTTCAAACCGAAGGAAAATTATTGTTCGAACAAGTCATCGAAAAATCAAGGAACTGGCAAAATGCCCATCGATTGATGTATGTGGTGGGGGCGACCAAAGCACAAGCTCTGCAAAAAATAAGAACTTTGATTCCTGATTCTTTTTTGTTGATCCCAGGGGTAGGAGCTCAGGGAGGAAGTTTGGAGGAGGTGGCGATTAACGGATTGAATGATCAATGCGGATTGTTGGTCAATTCATCAAGGGGAATCATTTATGCTTCTTCCGGAAGTGATTTTGATCAAGCAGCAGGTCAGGTGGCCAAAGATTTACAAGAAAAAATGGCTTTTCACCTCCATCAAAAAGGAATTATCTGATGTTGCATCACAGTATTTATAGAGCTAAAAAAGAAAATGCAAGTTGGATAACTTTTATTCATGGGGCAGGAGGGAGTAGTGCCATTTGGTTTAAGCAAATCCGCTTTTTCTCAAAACATTTTAATCTTTTGCTCATTGACCTAAGGGGTCATGGTGCTTCTAAAGATTTGATTCAAAATCCTTTTAAAACCCAATACTCATTCGAGTCCATAGCCGATGATATTTTCGAAGTAATGGATCACGTCCAAATAGAAAAATCCCATTTTGTTGGGATTTCTCTGGGAACCATTCTTATCCGTCAGTTGGCCGAAATGCAACCCAATCGTGTGGACAAGATGATTATGGGAGGTGCTATATTGGAGTTAAATCTTAGATCAAGAATACTTATGTATTTTGGCAATGCCACCAAGTCTGTTTTACCCTATATGTGGTTGTATCGTTTTTTTGCATTTATCATCATGCCCAATCGCAACCATAAAGAATCTCGGATTTTATTTATCCGTGAAGCCAAAAAACTCTATCAAAAGGAGTTTATCCGTTGGTTTAAACTCACCTCGGAAATCATCCCCAAGTTGAGGATTTTCAGGAAAGCTTCGGTGGATAAACCCACACTCTACATTATGGGAGATCAAGATTATATGTTTCTTCCCTCTGTACGAAAGGTAACCGAAAGCCATCCACTTTCGCATTTATTGGTATTGGAAGAATGTGGACATGTGGTCAATGTGGAAAAGCCCGGAAAATTTAACGATGGTATGTTGTTGTTTTTGAACGGATGTTAAGAAAACACCACGGTTTTGTTTCCATAAACCATCACTTTTCGATTGACGTGTAGTTTTAGTGCACGAAGCAGAACGATTCGTTCCATATCTCTTCCTTTTTCGATGAAATCTGCAATAGAATTTAGGTGGGTAACCCTTATGATGTCTTGTTCAATGATGGGTCCTGCGTCTAATTCTTCGGTGACATAGTGACTGGTGGCTCCAATGATCTTTACGCCACGTTCAAAGGCCGAGTGGTAGGGCTTGGCACCTGGGAAAGCGGGTAAAAAAGAATGGTGAATGTTGATGATTTTGTGGGTGTATTGGTCGATAAGTTGGGGAGAAACAATTTGCATATACCGAGCCAAAACGATAAAATCTACCTCATGTTCTTTGAGTAACTCCAATTGTTTTGCCTCTGCCTCAGGTTTATTGTCTTTATTTACGGGAATGTGGTAAAATGGGATTTCAAAGCGTTTGGCAATGATTTCAAGATCGGGATGATTGCTCAGAATAAAAGGAATTTCAGCGGCCAACTCTCCGGATTGTTGTTTGGCCAAAATGTCATACAGACAATGGTCGTATTTGGACACAAAAACCGCCATCTTTGGTTTTTGATTTTTCAGATAAAAATCACAATGAAGGGAAAAACGCTTTCCCAAGTCTTGGTGGAATTGAGCTTTAAAATCTTGAAAATTAAAATCATTACCGTTTAAATCACATTCCACACGCATAAAAAATGCAGCATTGGGTCGATCTACATATTGGTCAATATAGGTGATATTTCCTTGACTTTGGTGTATGAAGTTCGTCACTGCTGCAATGATCCCTTTCTGGTCAGTGCAGTACGTCAACATAGTGATCTGATTCATAAATATATTTTTTTCAAAAATAGGAATTCGCTCGCTCAGGGCAATAGATTCTCAGATTTAATTAGACTGAAGCAAAAAAAAGCCCCCATTCGATGGAGGCTTTTTCTCAAAATAATAGATGTAAATTAACCCTCGTTGATCCTAAAGTCAGCGTAAGCTTCCATTCCATGTTCTGAAAGGTCGAGACCGTTTATTTCCTCTTCCTTGTCCACTCTCAATCCAGTAGTTGCTTTTACGATCATGAGTATGATGAATGAAGTGGTGACACAAAATGCACCAACAATTCCAACACCGATCAATTGAACTAAAAATTGATCAAAACCGGCCATAGCTCCAAAAATTCCTACGGCTAGTGTTCCCCAAATACCACAGATCAAGTGAACAGCTACTGCACCTACAGGGTCATCTAATTTAAGTTTGTCAATCAAGGCAATACCCAATACAACAATAATACCAGCAATCAATCCAATAAGAATAGCATCTGTGGGACTCATCTGGTCTGCACCGGCGGTGATTCCAACCAAACCTCCTAAAACACCATTCATAAACATGGTCAAATCAAAGTTTTTATAAAGAAGATTAGAAAAGAATGCTGCAGCT
>JAACDY010000181.1 GCA_009936675.1 Bacteroidota bacterium | reverse complement strand
GGAACAGCAGAAATGGCAACCAATCAAATCCTAACCGATGAAGAAGTCGAAGAGGGATTGATTTTAACCTGCCAAGCGCATGCGACCTCTAATCATTTGGCAGTAGATTACGATGATATTTAAAATATTAATGCTTTAGTAATTCCAAAGTTTTTTCAATCACCTTTTTAGGTTCCATAGACCTGAACGCATCCTGATAACCTTCAGGAATTCGGTTTCCGTATACGGATGTCGGAATCAAAGGGTATAGACTTCTGTCCAAAGTGAGGGCGTGATCTAAGGGCTGGTTGAAAGGCGAAAAACCACAAAAGGGATGTGTCATCCCCCAAAGCGTTAGCACCTTGATTCCATAATTGGCGGCCATATGCCCATTGGCAGAATCCATAGAAATCATCAAGTCGAAATAGGGCATAAGATCGAGCTGCTCTCTCAAACTAATTTTTCCAACGGTACTGTAAACATTGGTGTAAGCATTTTCCCACACCTCTAGCCGTTTCTTTTCTTTTTCTCCAGCACCAAAGAGAAAAATCTGATGGTCTTTGTGTAAGTAGTGGATGAGTTGTTGCATCAAATCCAAGGGGTACATTTTTCCCAAATGGGTGGCAAAAGGGGCAATCCCTATCCATTTTTTCTCACTGCTCTGGAAGAGCGGCAACAAAGGCTTGGGAAGTTCTTTTTTGAGGGGAAACTCGTGTTGATCAAAAGAAATGGGGAAGCCCAGTTTTCTAAAAACATCTGCATAGCGATAGCAGGTCGGAGTTAGTGGTTGAAATTTTTTGTTTTTTGTGCGCGTGAGTGCTTTTTTTTCCATTCGGCCTTTGTCAATGGACTTGACTTTGTAACCGTAAAGAGAAAAAAACAAATTGAGAAAATGGGTCCGTAAAACACTGTGCAGGTCTGCAACAGCAGAAACAGGGATGGTTTTGAGTTCTTGGAACAAAGTCCAGAGTCCTTTTATGCCCTTGTGTCGTCCTTTGAGATCGACAGGATAAAAATTAAAGTTTTCAAATTCCTGAAAAAGAGGAGCGACAAGGGGTCGGCTTACAAAAGTTATTTTGAGTTGAGGATAGGTTTTGTAAAGACAACGAATCACCGGAACTGTCATGGCTATATCTCCCAAAGCGGAAAATCGAATCAACAGCAGATGAGGGTCTTTCATGAACGGCTAAGATTTGTCCTTGTACAAGACAGGATTGGTGTCTTCGTCATTGTACATTTTCATTTGTTTGTAAACCTTCAAATACTTTGACCCACTTGCAATGTCCTGAAGTAGATCATCAATTGATGAGCCTAAATCCTCTCTTTGAGTCAGCAATACCTGTAGTTTGGCGTTGCATTTTTCACGATGCGATTCACTGGCTTCTTGTCGGTTTGCCTCCTCATCCATGTGATAAATTTTCAATTCAAGTATCGACAATCGATCCAAAGCCCATGCTGGGCTCTCGGAATTTACTGTGGCATCCTCTTGAACCGCTACGTCTTTGAATTGATTGAGGAAATAACTGTCGATATATTCTACCGTGTCGGTTCTGTCTTGGTTGGAAGCATCAATCAATCTTTTGAGTTTCATGCCCTCAACAGGATCAATCTCTGGGTCTCTGATCAGATCTTCATAGTGCCATTGAACCGTATCGATCCAATTTTTTCGATAGAGTAAATACTCCAATGAATCAGCCTGATAAGGGTTTTCAAAAGCTTGATCCACCTGATCAATAAGGTGGTATTTTTCAATACTCTCTTTAAAAATTTTAATGGAAAGTTGGCTGGTAGAATCTTGGCTCATGTCTGTGGTTTTCGTTGGTGCAAAGATACGATTTGATTAGGAATTCTCTCCGTTTCCAAAAAGCAATTCTAAAGACATAATTCCATGATCGAATAGTTTAAAGAGCACTATCCCCAAAAACACAGACGTAAACAAAATGTTTCTTAATGAATCCGATTTGATTTTTTCGAGAAAACCACCAAAAAAATAGGCTACCGGAATAAAACTGATCAACCAAAACTCAACCCCTATTTGAAGGCCTAATAGCCCAAATACGATGCTAAAAATCAACCAAAAAGTCATGTAAAGGAAACCTGAAAAATATTCTGGGTAGGAAAATTTTTTGTGTCCCCTTGGCAACTGCAAGGCACAAACCAAAACAGAAAGAAGCAGAGCGATCAACCAGACCCAATCGCTACTGGATAAAAGATGATACTTTAATGGATTGACTTGAATTGGAGGATTGATGAGAGCGACGGTCTCGGATGGCAAAATTACCGATAGGCCATTGAACGTAAAAGGAATGATGAAGACGGGCAACAATAAAGCCAAAAGGTCTTTGGCGCTTTTGATTCCTCTGTTGAAAAAAATTAAAAGTGGAAGCAAATAAAATATCGCAAAAGACGCATTGAGTTGGACGATAATGGATATGATTAAAGATAAATCCAGCATCCCTTTTTCTTTGTTTTTGGAATGAAGGGTTTTAATAAAAATATCTTGCCCCAAGATCAATAAAATTGCCTCAAGAACCGGAATTGTTTTCAGCTCAAACACCATAGGTAAAAAAAGAAAAGTCGTGGGATAAGCGATCAAGTGAACGCCGCCTAACTTCCTTCCTTTGTGTTGAATTTCCAAAAAGGTTAACATTGCTATAAAAGCCACGATAAGGATAATATTACCCAGTATGGAAGGCCACTGCTCTAGAAGAAATGCACCCTTATTTTCAAGGACAAAAGAGAACAAAACCGCAAATACGATGAGAAATATTGAAGTAAAATAGGTTCTCGGACCAATTGTCTTGAAAATCTTTACTATCATATCCGATTTTATTACTTTTGCAATATAATTAAAGCGTTAATAATGAAAAATCTTTTCGAAACCATTGCTAGCTTGTTTGAAGATCTATTGTTTCTTCCCTATCAAATGCTGACCCAAATTGAATCTTTTAGCTGGTGGTTGGCCAACGGAGTGAGTTTTCTCTTTATAACGATTGGTTCTATTGCAGCGGTTTTTTGGATCAAGCAATTGCGAAAGTTCGACAAAAGCGGAGTGGAAAACAAAGACCCCTCTGCGCATTCCTTTTTATAGATCGAACCCGATATCTTTCCTATAGTACATGCCCTCAAAACCGATTTCCTCCAATAGCTTATAGGACTGTGACAATGCATCTTTGTAATTGTCCCCAAGGGAGGTAACTGCTAATACCCTTCCCCCATTGGTTAAAATTTCACCCTCTTGTAGGCTTGTTCCTGCATGGAATACCGTACTGTTTGGCGAAGAAGCTAGGCCTTTTATTGTTTTTCCTTTTTCGTAAGCTTCGGGATATCCACCAGATACAGCAACCACAGTGGTAGCGCTTTGATCTTCGATCAAAAGCTCAAGCTCGTCCAGCTTGCCCTTTGCTGTTGCGTAGAGCATCTCTGCCAAGTCATTCTTGATTCTGGGTAAAACGACCTGGGTTTCTGGATCACCCATTCTTACGTTATACTCAATGACATAGGGAGCATCTCCCACGCGGATCAATCCTATAAACACAAAACCAACATAGGGAATATTATCCTTTTTAAGTCCATCAATGGTGGGTCGAACAATAGTTTCTTGGATGGCTTTACAAAATTTGTCATCGGCAAAAGGAACAGGGGATACTGCTCCCATACCTCCAGTATTCAAACCCGTATCTCCCTCGCCAATGCGCTTGTAATCTTTAGCCATTGGAAAGGTGACATAGGTAGTGCCGTCGGTCAAGACAAAACAGGAAAGTTCAATCCCACTCAAAAATTCTTCGATGACCACCTTGGAAGAGGCCTTTCCAAATTTTTGATCCAATAGCATATTAGACAATTCCTTTTTTGCTGTATCTAAATCATTGATAATGAGCACTCCTTTGCCTGCGGCTAAACCATCTGCTTTAAGTACATAAGGAGCTTTCATTTGTTCCAAAAAGGCGTAGCCTTCCTCTATTTTTTCGGGAGTAAAACTCCCGTATTGAGCGGTGGGTATGTTGTGTCTGCTCATAAAAGCCTTGGCAAATTCTTTACTGCCCTCCAAGGTTGCGCCAAGCTTTTGAGGGCCAATGACTGGAAGATTCTTTAAGTGTGAATCATCAAGAAAGAAATCGTGAATACCATTGACCAATGGATCCTCAGGGCCGACCACCACAAGGTCGATATTGTTTTGAATGACTGCGTTTTTCAGGGCATCGAAGTCGTTGACACCTATGTCAAGGTTGGTAGCCAAGCCAGCTGTACCCGCATTGCCAGGAGCTACAAAAAGTTGATCGATCGTCTTGCTTTGGGCTAGTTTCCAACAAAAGGTGTGTTCTCTACCTCCGCTGCCCAATACTAGTATGTTCATTTTTTTCATCGAGAACAAATATACTTAAGTGTGTCTTATTTTGATTTAAAGCTGTAAAAAATCCCTTTCCATCTTAAATTTCTTAGGAACCTCCCCTGTTTTGGATCAACAATGAATGAGATACCTTTTCTTTTGGCTTCCAAAAACCCTTTGACGTAACTGAAAAAAATTCGGCTTTCTCGCTTGACCCATGCCCGTTTCAATCCAATGATCAAGGTCAAAATCAAGCCAAGTCTCATGCTATAGGTAGCTACCCCTTGCAAACGAGCAGCACCACGGCTGTAGTTAAATCCCGTTGGTTTGAGGTGTTTGACTTTGAGCGAAGGGTCAACTTTTAATTCCCATCCGTAGTATAGGGCCATCAATTCATCGAGCGTGTCCCAACCAATGGATCTTGCAATCTTCCCGATTTCCAGAAAACAGGCTTTTCTATAGGCTTTGAGTGACCCTCTAATGTGGTCGTCTTTGCTAAGGTTTTCCAAAACCCACTGGTCGTCCTTTTGGATGTAGCACTGCCCAGCAGCCATACCCAATCGATCATTCTCTTTAAAATGCTCTGAGAGCTTAAAAAGATAATTTGACCCAAATACCATGTCTGCATCGTACTTACAGATGATGTCATAATCCTCATCCAATGCCTGATAGCCTTCGTAAAATGCCGCTATGATTTTTGCACCAGGAAGGTGTTCGTCAGATGATTTTTTATGAAGCAGGTTTATCCAAGGATGTTGTTGGGTAAAATCATTGACAATTGCTGCTGTTCGATCAGTAGAGTTATCATTGACCACGACCACTCGAGCTGGCTTCAACTGCTGATCGACCAAGGATTGTAGGGTCTTTCCGATGTTGTCCTCCTCATTGTGCGCTGGTATGACAATGTAAATTTTCAAGCTTAATGGTTTGTTTTTTCGGCATATACGATATAGTGTCTTGGGATAAAATACCGCAACAGAGATCGAATACCAAATGATTGAGGGGGGTTGATCCACTTTTCGCTTGCTACGATTTTCCAGCCGGTTTTCTCCAAAAGCCAATCAAACTGCCAATCTTCAAATTCGTGAAAGTGCCGGTCTCTCAAATCTGTTTTACTTCTATAAGGTTTAGAAAACCATAGATTTAATGGAATACTGACTACTAATTTTTTAGCTTTTATGTTTTTTAGAACTTGATATGGGGAAAGAAGGTGTTCCAAAATTTCGAAAGCAGTTGCCACTTCAGCTTTGGAATTGATCAATGTCGCCTGATTCTCGTCCAAATCTTCACCAACTGTATTTTCCACCTTATAACCTTGGGATTGCATCAATTCGGCCATAGGGTTGTGGATTCCCAAATCCAAGATATGCGAACCCTTATCGATGTGTTGATTCAAAAAAGCCAGGGTTTTTTTATATCGCTTTTGATGGGCGTTCTTGGCGTACATGGAGGGTTACTTTAAAGGAAGTTGATCAACTATTTTTCTGTCATTGGACAAACGTGGAACTTTGTTTTGACCTCCTAGTTTTCCAATGCTTTTCATGTATTGTTGGAAGCCTCCGTTAGCAACAGCACTGATGACAAGCGTTGTCAAAACACTTCCCTTTAGGAGGTCTTCGTAATACACATTTTGTTCTTGCATGGATTGATCGAGTTTTTGAGCAAATTTGTCCATGTTTTGGGGCGGATTTTCAAATTCGATAAACCATTGATGATAGGGAAGTCCCTCTTCAGGATCAATTTGTGGCGCCACCGTAAATTCTTTGACCTGAACCTGAAAGTCTTGGCACGCCTGTTGCATGGCCGTCTCAACCTCTTTCCCAATAACGTGTTCTCCAAAAGCAGAAATAAAATGTTTGATTCTGCCCGTAACCACCAAACGATAAGGGTTCAAGGAAACAAAACGCACTGTGTCGCCTATGTTATAGGCCCACAAACCTGCTGAAGTGGATAAAATTAAAACGTAATTGACGCCCAATTCAACCTCTTCTAAAGTATGTCTTTTGGGATATTGCTCCCCAAACTCGTCGGCTTTGACAAATTCGTAAAATATTTCATTGTTCAACAAGAGCAGCAATCCCTTTTCGCTTTGTTGGTCTTGATAGGCAAAAAACCCTTCGGATGCGGGAAAGAGTTCTACACTATCTACCTTCCTGCCAATCAGTTTTTCGAACATGGGACGATAGGGCTCATAGTTGACCCCACCATATACAAACAAGGAAAAGTTGGGGAATGTTTTCCCCACGGGCTTCCCCGTTTGATCTATCAGTTTCTCAAAATACATTTGGACCCAAGAAGGAATGCCTGCGATCAAACTCATGTTTTCCGGTAAGGTTTCTCCCACAATGGCATCCACCTTGGTTTCCCAGTCTTCTATGCAGTTCGTCTCCCAAGAGGGCATTCTATTTTTCTGCAAATACTTGGGAACGTAGTGGGCAACAATACCCGATAGTCTGCCAATGATATTGCCGTTTTTTTTGTTGAGTGTAGGGCTGCCTTGCAGAAAGATTTGTTTGCCATTGACGAAATCAGTGTTCCCCGTTTCGTGAATATAATTCAACAGTGCGTCTCGAGCAGCAGTGATATGGGTAGACATTGACTCTTTGGTGAGGGGAATGTATTTTGCACCAGAAGTGGTACCGCTTGTTTTGGCGTAATAAAGTGGTTTTCCGGGCCATAATACAGAACTTGCGCCCTCCAACATTTTATCCACATAGGCTCTGTGTCCTTCGTAATCTCTTATCGGAACTAAAGCTTGAAAGTCCTGATAATTTTTGATTTTATAAAACTCGTGATCCAGACCAAAATCGGTTGATTTGGCTTTTTGGATCAAATAATCAAACGTTTTTTGTTGTGCAGAAAGGGGGTTTTTAATCCACTTTTGGTTTTTTTGATGGATGTAGTTGGCGAAGATTTTCGCTCCAATTTTTTTGATCATAATACCAATTAAAATTCAATAAAATCGGTGGGATCTACGGAGTATCCATTGATCCAAAGTTCAAAATGAAGGTGCCAACCCGTGGAGAATTCTCCTGTATTACCCGCCTTGGCGATCACTTCTCCTGCTTTGACCAAATCCCCCTGTGATTTTTCCAAGTAGGAGTTGTGCTTGTAAACTGACAATAAGCCATAATCGTGTTTAACGATGATTACATGTCCCGTTTCGGCTGTCCATTCCGCAAAAATAACGGTTCCATGGGCTACCGCCATAACAGGAGCATTCTCTTCCAGTACAATATCCACAGCAAAGTGTTTTTTGTCGGCGTCATACTTCTGCGAAATTGGGCCGGCAGCTGGGGAATAAAGTAGATATTTTACATTACTTAAATCATTGGGAATTACATTGTATTTATCTTCTTGTATGACTTCTAGACGCAACAGTGAATCTGCCTCTGTCAATGTATTTTCAGAATTGAGCACCTCGGGTGATGTGTCTTTAGCATTGAGCAAAGAGTTTTCTTCCCAATCGATTTCTCCGGTTAATGCGCTTTTTATAGACTGAATAAAGCGGTCTTGTTTTTGAAATTCTATACTGAGAGAATCCAATAAAAACGTGTTTCTAATGGCCTCTTTTCTGATCGATAAGCTGGTGTAGCCAGGGATAAACTCCTTTAATGGAGTATAGGACACCAAAAAGAAAGACCCAATGGCAATAAAAGCAGCAAAGAGCAAGACCAATACAATAATGTTGAACTGCGAAATTCTGAGAAAGAACTTTTCCTCAAAGGTGGTTTCGTTGATGATTACCATCCGATAGCGGTTCAAAAAATTTTGAATCCAAGGTCGTTTCTTTTTTTTCTCTTTAGCCATCGCAGACAAAGATAGTGTTTACCCCTTAAAAATAAATTGTAGGCCGAGTAAAGAAATTTAGATAAGATCGAATAATTATTTACATTTGATTAAAATTAGAAACCATGTATTCAATGATCTACACTTTAGGCATGATCGGTGCTCCACAAATCATTCTCATCGTTGTTGTTGTTCTTTTGTTGTTTGGCGGGAGAAAAATTCCTGAATTGATGAGGGGATTGGGAAGCGGAATCAAAGAATTTAAAAACGCCACTAAGGAAGACGAAGACAATTCTGACGCCTAAATAGACAATAAGTAGTTTACTCAAAAACTACAGCGTCCAAAATGGTGTTGAGTTCAAACATCTGATCTCTTTTGCTAGTTGCAGGTGCAAAAACAAAGCCTTCGATTACCATCCATCTCTTTTTTAGGGTGTCCTTTATCATATAATTGACAAATGGTCCTGCCATAAAATCATTGGCAACTTCCCAAGTGCCTTTGGTCAAATAAGTTAATCTTCCCTCTTTTTGGGTCTTGTAAAAATAAGGGCGATAGGCCTTTTCCGTAATCATATATGAACCCTCTAGTCTTCCAGGTACGTAGGTTTTTCCAATGGAATCCCGGATTTCTGGAATGCGTTTCTTTATCCTTCCATTTAAAACGGAAAGAGGAAGACTGTAGGCCACCATATTCATGTGTCCCTTTGGAATTTCTTTTTGGATCCAAATGAAATTGGTAGTGTCTTTTACGGTCTTATAGGCAGAGGGATAAGTCAATGATATATTGAATCGCTTTTGTAAATCACGGTCTTTGGTAGGAGATTTTTTGATCCTTATGATTTTTTCTTTGCGTTCTTTTTCGGTTAAAACCGCTTTAAAAAGATTGATGTTTTCCTCCAAGAAATAGGCTTGAACCTCATCGTCCTCTCCTGTTACCTTTGCCACTGTCTGGGGCTGGGCCATCAAATCCTCCGACAATTGGAACCGTGCAAGGCTATCTCTTACAAACCACAAAACACTTCGACTGTTCCTAGCAAAACCTGTAAAAACCTTGGGAGGTAGATATTTGAGCGTGAATTGGGGTTCGTTGAAAGGCAAACCCTCATAGGGCGTTTCCAAGAGAGCACGGGTTTGGTTTCCCAAAGCTCCTGCCCAGCTCTTTTCCGGCATCACTACTGTCAGGTGGTTGATGTTGGCGTTGGAGTCTGGTAAATACCGCTGTTTGGTTTTTTGTTCCTTACAAGATGTAATGAAAAGGATGAAAACAAAAAATACTGCTTTTTTCATGATGTTGAGGCTTATTCCAACAAGGCAGCAATCCCAGGTAGTGTCTTTCCTTCAAGACTTTCCAGCATGGCACCGCCTCCAGTAGAAATATAGCTCATTTTGTCTTCAAATCCAAATTGTTTAACCGCCGCTACAGAGTCTCCACCTCCTACTAAAGAAAAAGCTCCTGCCGCAGTACTTTTGGCGATATGCTCTCCAAGGGTGATGGTTCCTTTTGAAAAGTTTTCAAATTCAAACACACCTATAGGCCCATTCCATAGTATGGTTTTGGACCGCATCACTACATCCTCAAAGTTTTTTAGTGTCTCCGGCCCTGCATCAAGCCCCTCCCAATCGTCTGGAATTTGGCCAACTTTACAAACCTTCTGATTCGCATCATTTGAAAAATCGTCTGCAATGATCACATCGGTTGGCAAATGAACTTCAACCCCTTTGGCCTTGGCTTTTTCAAGTAACTCTAGGGCATAGTCACAATAGTCCTCTTCACAGATTGATTGACCTACCTTACCTCCCTGTGCCTTGGCAAAAGTATACACCATCCCACCACCGATAATCAGGTGATCTATCTTGTCTAGCATGTTTTCAATGATAGTGATTTTGGAGGAAACTTTGGCACCGCCCAATATGGCGAGAACTGGCTTTTCTCCAGATTTGATTACTTTCTCTATCGCTTTAACTTCTTTTTCGAGCAATTTGCCAAAAAATTTGTCCTGATTAAAAAATTGAGCCATGATGGTAGTAGAAGCGTGAGCCCTATGTGCCGTTCCAAAAGCATCGTTGACATAACAATCCCCCAGTTTGGACAAGCCTTCAGCAAAAGCCAAATCTCCGGCAGTTTCTTCCTTATAAAATCGGAGGTTTTCCATCAGCATGACTGAACCTGGCTCCAACTCAGCCGTAGCTTTTTCTGCTTCTGCCCCAACACAATCAGGAAAAAAGGATACGGAAAGTCCAAGAATCTCCTCTACTTTGTTTACAATATTTCTTAATGATAGCTTGGGGTCTTTCCCTTTGGGTCGTCCTAAATGAGAAATCAATACACAACTGCCTCCTTGCTTAAGAATATGACCTATGGTTTCTTTGGCCGCCACGATTCTGGTAGAATCGGTCACATTGAAGTTGTCGTCAATGGGCACATTAAAATCTACTCTGACAACAGCTCTACGGTTTGAAAAGTCTTGATTGGCTATGGTTCGCATGCTAAAATTTTTGTCAAAAATACTTTTTTTATACCGTTGGGCAAAAGGTTTTAAGCGGATTGAAAACATAATTTTTGTGAAGAAAGTCAAATCCAAATGGATTGATTATTTTTATCTTCTTTTGGATTGAAAACAATATGTACTCAAGTGAAATTATAGGGCAAACTCGCTTAAAACATCAGTTAAAAGAGATGGTTATTTCGGGTCAAACGCCTCATTGTCAACTGTTTATAGACTCTAAAGGTTATGGGGGACTTCCTTTGGCTCTTTACGGTGCTTTGGGTTTGTTGCATGGCTTTGACGCACTTGATAAAGCAGAAAAAAATGGAACTCCTTCGCAAAAGTTACTGGAACACCCCGATTTACATTTTGTATATCCTGTGATTAATAAGGGCTCTGGTGGGTCAAAAGCCGTTTCGGACGATTACAAATCCATATGGGATGACTTTGTGGTTGATCATCCTTATGGTTCCACACAAGACTGGATTCGTCAATTGGATGCTGGTAACAAACAAGGCATGATTGGGGTAGAGGAAGTGGCCAGGATGCATCACAAAATGTACCTCAAAGCTCACAATGGTGGGTACAAAGTAATGATCCTTTTTGGTGCGGATAAATTGTCGGAGAATGCTTCTAATAAATTATTAAAGCTTTTGGAAGAGCCTCCAAAAAACAGTTTTTTTCTGCTGGTTTGTGATCAAACAGAAGGAATGCTGCCCACTTTGGTTTCTCGGTGTCAGGAAGTAAAGTTAACTCCCTTGAGTTCGGAAGACATAAAAAGTGGAATTCAAAAGCTAAACGCTTTTTCAGGCAGTCCTCAAACCCCTTCATCGATTAGAGGTAGTTGGCGAAAAGTTTTAGATGAACTGAACACTCCAGATCACACGCTTAATTTTGAAAAACTTTGGATTCAATGTCTTAGAGCAGCGTTTAGAGCACGGGCAAACAAAGCGATTGTCATTGACTTGATTCAATGGGCGGATAAGGTTGCCGATCTACAAAGAGAACAACAAAAAGCTTTTTTGCTGTATGCATTAGAGTTTCTGCGTCAGGCCATGCTGATTTCATATCAATCGGAAGGATTGTACGATCTAAAAATACATTCTGATTTCGATATACGAAAGTTCGCTCCATATGTCCACAGTGCCAATTTGAACGCTATGGTCAGATTGCTGGAAGACACTTCTTATCACTTGGAGCGCAATGCCAATCCTAAAATTCTCTTCAGTCATTTTGCTTTAGCAATGACACGTTTTTTAAACGTTAAGGAAGTCGTTTCTTAAAGATAAAAACACTAGAGGAGGGCTTGCTGTTAAAAAAGGTTTTAAATGTAAACCATGACGCTTTAAAAAGCCCTCTAACAAAAGGGAATGGTTTTCCTCTGTATTTTTCGGACAAATAAGAGATATAAAAAACGTCTAGCCCCAATGCTCTTTTTTGAAGTAAATCAAAACCGGATGCTTCAGCCATATTGATTAAGCCTTTGGGAGTAAAATGCCACAAATGTCTAGGCACATCCAAGGCCGCCCAATGGTTTTGATAATGAATGCGATCGTGGCTATCAAAATTGGGGACTGCAATAACTAAAATACCAGCGGGTTTGAGCAACTTTCGATAAGTAGTCAAACTAGCTTCTGGTTGGGGTAAATGTTCCAAAACATGCCAAAGAGAGATGGTGTCAAAACTTGCTTGCGGCAATTTAGATTCCGTTGACTGAACTTCTATATTCTTTTGAAGGCAAATATTCCTGGCCTTGGCGTTGCTTTCGACCCCAAAAACATCAAAGCCTTTTTTCTTCATAAAACTTAAAAAAGAACCTGTGCCACAACCAATATCCAATAAACGACTATTGGGCTGAAGGTGTTTTTTAAGAAGGGTATATTTATAGTTCAGCATAGTGCTTCTCGCCCAAACGTACAATAGTGAAATGAGTGAATCTGGTTTGGAGCTGTGAGAAATATAGCCTGGAGATTCATAGTAAGCATCCAGGGATTCCAAATGTTCCACGGCTGTCCATGCCCTGTGGTGAATTGGATCCCAGTGAATGGAAAAGGATTCTCCACTGACCAGATGATCTGTTGCTTCTAGTATTTTATGGTGTTGTGTTTTGCTCATGCGTTCCACGTGGAACATTTATCGTCCCAGTTTAACCAAAAGTACGCTGATATCACTAGGATTGATTCCGCTGATTCTTGAAGCCTGAGAAAGGTTGGTAGGCCTTATATAATTGAGCTTTTCCTTGGCCTCGTGAGAAAGAGAAGCCAATATGTCATAGTCAAAATCGTCTGGGATTTTGATATGATCCAAACGATTGAGCTTTTCCGCATTGGCCATTTCCTTTTCGATATAACCGGAGTATTTGATCTGTATTTCGGCTTGCTCATAGACCTCATCCGTAATGGCATGATCATTAATAAAAGTCTTGACGGCAGGAATGTTTTCAAGGTCCTTTCTGCTCAATCGGGGTCGGGATAGAATTTTGGTAAGTTTATCAGATTGTTTTACCAAAGCAGAATCCTTTTGTTTAAGTATGGGATTCACTTCATCAGGCACATAACTCTGTTTTTTAAAAAAGTTGACCAAGTCCTGAGTTTTGGAAGCTTTTTCCTCCACGGCAACCATACGTTCCTTTTTGGCCAAGCCCAAATCATAGGACAGTGGCGTAAGCCTAAGGTCGGCGTTGTCTTGGCGCAATAAAGTTCTATACTCAGCCCTCGAGGTAAACATTCTGTAAGGCTCTTCTGTTCCTTTGGTAATCAGATCATCGATCAATACCCCTATATAAGCTTGATTTCTTTTAAGTACAAAAGGGTCTTGTTGATGGACTTTTAGGTGGGCGTTGATTCCTGCCATCAAGCCTTGAGAAGCCGCCTCCTCATAACCAGTAGTCCCGTTGATTTGTCCCGCAAAAAACAACCCTGACACCAACTTGGTTTCCAAACTGTTTTTGAGCTGAGTAGGGGGGAAGTAATCATATTCTATGGCATAACCCGGACGAAAAAACTTAACGTTTTCAAATCCACTTACTGAACGAAGGGCTTGGTATTGAATATCTTCAGGAAGAGAGGTAGAAAAACCATTGACATAAACCTCTACCGTATCCCACCCCTCAGGCTCAACAAAGATTTGATGCCTGGATTTGTCAGCAAAACGATTGATTTTGTCTTCTATTGAGGGACAATATCTCGGTCCACTACTCAGAATGTTTCCATTAACCATTGGCGAGCGGTCAAAACCACTACGGAGTAACTCGTGAACTTCTGGGCTGGTGTGGGTGATATGACAAGATCGCTGTTGTTTGAGAGGAGTCGTCGAGCTGTAACTAAATTTTGCTGGGTTCTCATCTCCCGCCTGTTCTTCCATGACATCATAATTCAGAGAGCGTCCGTCCACACGTGGGGGGGTTCCGGTTTTCATTCGTCCCGATTCGAAACCGAGTTTTTCTAAACTGTGGGTTAGTCCAGTAGACGCTTTTTCGCCTGCACGGCCTCCTCCGTAATTCTTTTCTCCTATATGTATGAGTCCATTTAGAAACGTTCCATTGGTAAGAACCACACTTTTGGCATGAATAGGAATCCCCAAAGAGGTTACGACCCCTTCTATCCGACCTTCATTTACAACAATGTCTTTGATCATATCTTGATAAAAGTCGAGGTTGTGGGTTTGTTCCAAAAGGTCTCTCCATTTTTTTGCAAAGAGCATTCGGTCAGATTGGACCCTTGGGCTCCACATGGCAGGTCCTTTGGATTGATTGAGCATTTTGAATTGTATGGCGGATTCATCGGAGACTATCCCGCTGTAACCACCAAGGGCATCAATTTCTCTAACAATTTGTCCCTTAGCGATTCCACCCATAGCAGGGTTACAAGACATTTGCCCGATGGTTTGCAGATTCAT
Source organism: Bacteroidota bacterium (assembly GCA_009936675.1). GTDB lineage: Bacteria > Bacteroidota > Bacteroidia > Flavobacteriales > Flavobacteriaceae > UBA8316. The sequence continues at coordinate 1,743 of JAACDY010000181.1, read as the reverse complement.
GGTAACCAAAAGGGTTCGAGATCCCATATTGGCGGCCGAGGCTGCTGCTTCTGCACCAGCATGGCCCCCACCTACTACTACTACATCATAAACTCCTTCAAACATATCAGTGTTTCACGTGGAACAAATTCATATAACTTTCTTCTTTTGACCGCATCCTGTCTTTTTCATCGGTTGTCTTGTCATTGTAGCCCAAACAGTGAAGCAAAGCGTGTGTAAGTAATCTAAGACACTCGCTTTCAACAGTTTGGCTGTGAATTCTAGCGTTATTCCTCAGAGCGTCACAAGAAATATAGACTTCCGCCTTGATGGACTTACTTTCAGAATAATCAAATGTAATGATATCGGTGTCCGTATCGTGATTGAGATATTCCTTGTTGAGCGTGAACAGGGTGTCTGCATCAACAAAATTATATTCCAACTCATCCACCGTATAACCCTCCCGTAAAGCAATGGTCTTAAGCCAGTGGGCCAGGTCCGCTTCTTGGAACATCAGGAAATTCTTGTGGGTAAACCGAATCAAGCTTTTTTTTGCAAATATAAAACAAAGAAAAAACAAATTATTTCATTAGGGTAACGCTTGATGTTATCTTTGACAAAAAAAAGAATGAGTGTTCGCGTTAGATTTGCCCCCAGTCCCACCGGTGCCTTACATATCGGAGGGCTAAGAACGGCATTGTACAACTACCTTTTTGCCAAAAAGAACAAAGGGAAGTTCATCCTGAGAATTGAAGACACCGACCAGAATCGGAAAGTAGATCAGGCAGAGGCATATATTACAGAAGCCTTAGGTTGGAGTGGTCTTGAACCCGCTGAAAGCCCCACAAAACCAGGGTCTTTTGGACCCTACCGTCAGAGTGAAAGAAAAGACATTTACAAAAAATATATTCAGAAACTGATTGAAAAAGGAAGGGCATATTACGCTTTTGACTCGCCCGAAGAATTATCCAAATTGAGAAAAGAGCACGAGCTTCAGAAGAAGACCTTTAAGTATGGTGCAGAAAACCGTATGCTGCTCAAGAACGCACTCAGTCTATCAGGTGACTCGGTCAAGGAATTACTGAGTACGGTACCTTATGTTGTGAGGCTTAAGGTCGATTCCGGTAAAAATATAAAAGTTAAAGACGGAATTAGAGGATATATAGAGGTAAGAAGTGAAGAGATTGATGACAAGATATTAATGAAAGCCGATGGTATGCCTACCTATCATTTTGCCAATGTGGTTGATGATCATTTAATGGAAATAACGAATGTAATAAGAGGGGAGGAGTGGTTGCCATCTCTTGCCTTACACCAATTAATTTATGATGCTTTTGATTGGGATGCACCAGAATTTATGCATTTGCCGTTAATATTGAAACCACAAGGGAAAGGTAAACTGTCCAAACGTGATGGAGAAAAAATGGGCTTTCCCGTTTTTCCTTCAGAGTGGGAGGGTTTAAAAGGATTTAAAGAAAGAGGATTTCTGCCAGAGGCACTGATGAACTACTTGGCACTTTTGGGGTGGAACCCTGGTACAGCAGAAGAAATTTTTGAGATGGATGCGCTGATCGATATTTTTGATACGGATAAAATTCAAAAAGGGGGTGCAAAATTCGATTTCGAAAAAGCGAAGTGGATCAACCACAAATTTTTAGGATTTACAGAAGAAAAAGTCATTTTCGAGCGTTTTCCCGAGTTTTTGAATTGCCTTCCTAACACATGGTCTCAAAAAAAGAGAAACGATATCTACAGCCTTCTGAG
>JAACDY010000180.1 GCA_009936675.1 Bacteroidota bacterium | reverse complement strand
TCTAGCGGGAGCACAAACAGGAGCACCGCTATAGTGGTCGGTTAAAATCATTCCCTCCTGAGCCAGTTGGTCAATGTTAGGGGTTTCAATCCATTTTTGTCCTTGAATACCAATTTCTCCATAGCCCAAATCATCAGCCAGAATAAAAATAAAATTGGGTGAATCTTCTGACTCTTTGGTGGGCTCATGGCATGAGAATAACAACATGAGCAGTGAAGCAATATAAAAGATGTTTTTCACAAGTGGTTTAGTTTAATATAATTGATTGATGTTCTTTTTGAGTCAGAAGATACATTAAAGCAATAGCTGAGAAATAAATTATATAATTCTGAAAAAAAAGCTCGTTGATTGATAATTTTAATTGCAATTTACTTTTTTTTATCGAATTGAAAAAAGACATCTACAACTCCCCTACCACTGTGATCACCACCTTTCTCGATCCTCCTTGGTTTCTGTGTTCACAGAGATAGATCCCCTGCCAGGTTCCCAAAAGCAGTTGGCCGTTCTGGAGGGGGATATTAATACTGCTACCCAATAGACTGCTTTTGATATGAGAGGTCATATCATCCGGTCCTTCGAGGGTATGTAAAAAATGATCGGCAGATTCGGGAATCATAACATTAAAATGGGTTTCAAAATCTTGTCTGACTGTTGGGTCAGCATTTTCGTTGATGGTTAAACTCGCAGAAGTATGCTTTATAAAAACATTGAGTAATCCACTGCTTTTGGGCAACTCCCTGGTGATATGGTTAGTGATCAAATGAAAGCCTCTAGGAAATGGAGGAAGGGTAATTTCTTTTTGAAAAATCATATTCCTATTTTTGTTAAAATTAATTAATAAATGATTTTTTTTTCTAAACAAGGTTTTATAAAATTTATAATCTCTCTATACATGGTTTCATTTTCGGCATTGAGTTGTAATGAAAGTTACCAACCTTATATCATAGGGCACCGAGGTGCTAAAGGTCATGTAGCGGAAAATACGCTTCCCTCTGTTGCCAAGGCAATAGAATTGGGGGTGGATGGAATCGAAATTGATGTGTTTTTGTGCCAATCGGGAGAGTTGGTTGTTTTTCACGATAAAACCTTAGAGAAATTGACCGATTCACAGGGATATATTGAAGATTTACCCCTAGATACTATTCGAAAAATTAATGTTTTAGGAGAATATAAAATTCCCACCCTCGAACAAGTATTGGAATTAATCGATGGAAAAGTATTCTTAAATATTGAATTAAAAGGTGGCGGAACGGCAGAGCCTACCCATAAACTTTTGACTGCTGTACTGAAGCAAAAAAAGTGGAGGGCAGACCAATTCATCATTTCAAGTTTTAACTGGGATGAACTCAAACTGTTCTATGGACTCAATCAAGAGGTGCCCATTGCGGTGCTGACCAATGCTGATCCTTTGGATGCACTGCCCATTGCTCAGGAGGTAAATGCTCAAGCCATTAATCCCAATTTTAAAGCTTTGAATGAAAAAAACGTCAAAAAAATTCAGCAGGCAGGCTATAAAGTTTTTCCATATACCATCAATAATCCCAAGGACATCCAAAAAATGATGTTTTTAAAAGTAGATGGGATCATTACAGATTATCCGGAAAGGGTAAATGAAGCTTTATCCGCTGACTAAACACAAAAGGTATAGGCAAATCCGGCCAAAGTCCCTCCTGCCAATGGTGCCAAAATGGGGATCCAAGCATAGGGCCAATCAGCATCTTTGTTTTTTCTGGGCAACATTTGGTACATTAATCTGGGACCAAAATCCCGCGCAGGGTTAATGGCGTAGCCTGTGGTTCCCCCCAATGCCATACCGATCACCCAGACCAAAATAGCTACGGGTAGTGCTTGCAAAGCTCCCAGACCAAAATTCTCCACAATCATACCTTCAATTTCTATATTCGGAACTGCAATAAACAGCACACCAAAAACCAAAACAAAAGTGCCTATCAACTCACTAAAAAAATTGTTTTTAAAATTCCTGATGGCAGGCCCAGTACAAAAAGTACTGCGCACCACCCCTTCATCCTCAGTAAGACGATAGTGGTCAATGTAGGTAAGGTAACACGCCCAAGCACCAAATATGGCTCCCAAAATCTGAGCTATGACATAACCCGGAACCAACGTCCAAGAAAATTTTCCTGCAACTGCAAGACCTACTGTTACCGCTGGATTGAGGTGTGCTCCACTGAATTGACCCGTAATAAAAACACCGACAAAAACAGCAAATCCCCATGCACTGGTGATTAATACCCAAGGACTTTGCCCCTCGGCAATCGTGTTTTTAAGTGTTACGTTGGCCACCACTCCAGCACCCAACAATAGAAGAAAAAAAGTGCCTATGAATTCTGCGATATAGGGATCAATCATAATATATAATTTTTTGATAGGGTTTTAAATTGTTTGAGTTCCTGAGCAACCCAATTCTCATCTTTCTCAAGTGCAATTGCCATAATTCCAGCCACCTTAGGTGCGATTCTCAAAGTTTCCTCAGCATCCAAAAACAAACATCTCACCCTTCGTGCCAAAACATCTTCCAAGTGAATGGCCATTTCATTTTGAACACCCCATAGAATTGTATTTTTACTAATATAAAACTTTTCAGATAAGGAATCATTGTCCTCGGGTTTTCCCATCGATAGAATCTTCTCACGCTCAGAACCATATACATGTAAGGGATCCCCTGTGGGAGCATCATCGTCATAGCCGTGGAGCAATAGTTTTTTTGTTTTACACTTTTTTTCTTTCAAACCGCCTACTACTGAAGCAGTATTGATAGTATCTTCTCCCATTTTTCTGTAGGTTGTCCATTTGCCACCCAAAACACTAACCAGTCCACTGGTAGAGACATTTACCTTGTGATGACGTGAGACTTCTTTGGTTTTCGTAGAATCGCCTTGTTGCGCTGCTAAAGGTCTCAATCCAACAAAAACACTTTTGACATCCTCTCGCTTGGGTTTCTTGGTCATATACTGAGAGGCATTGCTGAGAATAAAGTTGATTTCCTCCTCCAATGCAGTAGGTTCCTCAGTTGCGAGATCTATTGGGGTATCTGTAGTTCCTAACACCACATGAGCGTACCACGGCACAGCAAATAAAACCCTACCGTCACTGGTATGAGGGATCATAATGGCATGGGGACCATCCAAAAAACTCCTTTCTAATACCAAATGAACCCCTTGACTGGGTCTGATCATAGGTTGAGCTTGGGGTTGATCC
>JAACDY010000022.1 GCA_009936675.1 Bacteroidota bacterium | reverse complement strand
TGAGCAGATCCTTGATCAGTTGTGTAGCCTCAAACCTGTTTATTTAGGAGTTTATACAAAAACTCTTTGCTGATACAGGCTTTTTTAATGATTTAAAACCAACCAAATGGAAGTAAATACTAATATGATAATTTTCATTGCTATTGCGATTCTGATCGGGGTCGGCTTGGGAATTTTTATCCAGCGCAGAAAAAACACCAAACAACTCGATGATGCCAATGCTGAGGCAAAGGAAATTCTCAATCAATCGAGAAGAGAAGCAGATCGTATCAAGAGTGAAAAAATGTTGCAGGCTAAAGAACGCTTTATTGAATTAAAATCAGAACACGAAAAGGTGATCTTTGAGCGAGAGAAGAAAATCTCTGATGTAGAAAGTCGATTGAGGGACAAGGAAAACAAACTCAATAATGACCTCAATCGCAACAAAAACCTATCTCATTCACTGGAACAAAAAAATGAATCCCTACAAAAACGTTTGGAAAAATTGGACACCAAACAGAAAGAGCTTGAGGCTTCTCATAAAATTCAAGTAGAAAAACTGGAGACCATTTCTGGTTTATCGGCTGATGAGGCCAAAAAAGAATTGATCAGTTCTCTCGAGAAGAAAGCAGAGTCGGAAGCAATTGCCTTTGCCCAACAAAGCCTAGAAGAAGCAAAATTGACGGTTGAACAAGAAGCTAAAAAAATCATCATCAACACCATTCAACGCATCGGTACGGAGGAGTCAATTGAAAACTGTGTATCTGTATTCAATTTGGATTCGGATGACGTCAAAGGAAGAATCATAGGTAGAGAGGGAAGAAATATCCGTGCGATTGAGGCTGCTACAGGTGTTGAAATTATAGTTGACGATACACCTGAGGCCATTATCCTCTCATGCTTTGATCCTGTTCGACGTGAAATAGCTCGTTTGTCTATGCATCGATTGGTAACCGATGGTAGGATCCATCCTGCCAGAATCGAAGAGGTGGTGAACAAAACCACCAAACAAATTCAAAACGAAATTGTGGAAGTTGGAAAAAGAACCGTTATCGACTTGGGCGTCCACGGTCTTAATCCCGAACTAATCAAAATCATCGGACGAATGAAGTATCGTTCTTCCTACGGTCAAAACCTATTACAACACTCCAGAGAAGTGGCCAAATTATGCGGTGTGATGGCTTCAGAGCTAGGCTTGAATCCTAAGTTGGCCAAACGCGCAGGACTTTTGCACGATATTGGAAAAGTACCAGAAGAGGAAACAGAAACCCCACATGCCATTTTGGGGATGGAATGGGCAGAAAAATACGGCGAGAAAAAAGAAGTCTGCAATGCCATTGGTGCCCACCACGACGAAATCGAGATGACTTCCTTGTTGTCACCTATTGTCCAAGTTTGTGATGCTATTTCGGGGGCCAGACCTGGAGCAAGAAGGCAAGTGCTGGATAGTTATGTCCAACGCCTAAAAGACTTGGAAAATATTGCCTATGACTTTAATGGAGTTAATAAGGCCTACGCCATTCAAGCAGGTCGTGAACTGAGGGTGATCGTTGAAAGTGAAAAGGTTTCTGATGACCAGTCGGCAGAATTATCTTTCCAGATTTCGCAAAAAATACAAACCGACATGACTTATCCTGGACAGGTTAAAGTCACTGTAATTCGTGAAACAAGAGCGGTTAACGTCGCTAAATAATTATTGTAATAGGATGGCCAATCCTCCCAAACCTGTGAGGACAAGGATTAGTTGCCTGTATTTGTCATTGTTGATTTTCTTAACCAGAAAAACACCCAATCCAAAACCTGCAATTACGGTTGGTATTAAACCCATGCTGATTTGAAATGAGGCCCAATTGATGGTGCCCCAAGACCATATGTGGAAAGGGACTTTGAAAAGGTTAATGATGAAAAATAACCATGCTGCGGTTCCTATAAACTCATTTTTGGGTAATTTGATGGCTAAAAAATAGATGTTGGAAAAAGCTCCTGCCAAATTTCCTACCATGGTAGTAAAACCAGCCATCATTCCCATTAATGCCGCAAAACTCCAGTGAGTGGGAACCTTTCTGTCTTTTTTTCGTTCCCAATAATACATCATGATCACACTGATCAGAATGATGAAAGCCATGCCTGACTTAAAAAGATCCTCGGGCAAATCCTTACCCAAGACAACGCCCGTCAATACTCCCAAAATCATCCACGGTAAAAGTTTGATGAGATAAATCCACTTGACATGACGTTTGTAATAAATCACTGCCATAATATCGCCACAGATGAGCATGGGCATCAATATTCCCGTTGACTCTTTGGCTCCATAAACCAATGCCAGACTCGTAACAATTAATACTGCCAATCCTTTTATCCCAGACTTTGCGACGCCTAATAACATAGCACAGCCCATAGCGATCAAAAAAGCAAAACTCAAATAAGGTATAGTGGATTGAAGAATCAACAGCGAGCGAGTTTATAAACGGCTCAAAGCTATTGAATATATATTAAAGTTTATTTGATTTTAAATAAACGTTAAACAATACTCCCTGGAGGCAGTAGTATTAAGATGATGACAAAAGGAAATCTATAACCTATATCATCTTCACTGCGGGTGTCCTTTATTTTTACCCCAAAAAAATCAACTGAACTTTGCTGGAAATAATATCTCTGTCTTCAACTTCAATTCATCGGTATCTTTGGGACTGTTTAAGTAAATTTCCATGGGAGGAATTTTTTTGGAAGGTTTAAACTTCTTGGCCCTCATGTGCATGATCAATGCTGCCCAACCATTAGCAATATGCCTGTAAGGTCCCAAATGAACCAAACTGTAGGTTTTCATTGCAGGGCGTTTTCCCGAGACCATATGGGAGGAAAGATCGTCTGGTACGCTGATCATGGGAACTGCCGCCACATAAACCGCTTTATCCCTGACCATGTCAAATTTGTGGTAGATGGAGAAAGGTAAACCACTGATCAGTTTATCCCATTTCTGATGGCATTCTGTAAGTAAATTTGTAAAATCTTCTTCCATACATTTACCCATTTCTGAGGTAGTGCATTTCCTTTTGACTCCAATGAAATCACAAGCTTCAAGCTCTTGAATTCCCAAAAAATCTATTTTTGAATTGGTTTTTCCAGTTTCTATCCAATCTTTGAGAAGACCTAATCCCCGGCGGTAATCTTCACCGATGAAGACTTCCATCGATTTTTTCATCCAAAAAAGAAAAAAAGGAAGTCCTCCCTTCATCGTCCAAGTAAGTTCTGTGCCCTCTGATTTTTCAATCAAATGAAAATAAATCATGGATTTTGACTTCCAAGGTTTTATAAATTCCAATTTAGCGGAGAGATAATCGTGCTTGTCAGATTTTTCTGAAATCCTCATCTTACCTTCCCCTACAATCTCTCCTTGCCAATGGTACAGAGTTCCATTTTTGGAAGTATTGATATTGCACTCTGGCTCTGCCAATAACCAGGGAGACCATGTTTGCCATTGACCAAAATCACTGATAATGGCGTAGATTTTTTTTGGTTTTTCTTTTATGATTATTGACTGGGAAACATTGATTTTGGGCATGTTGAAAAAATTTAGTTTTTGAGATTTGGATTAAAAGTTTTCATTAAGTTAAGCATTTACGTTGATTTACTTAATGCTTGATCTACTCTAATCATTCGTCAAACAATCATGTATATATACCTGTTGATTTTCAAAACCAAGAGCCAAGCCCTGAACTTCCAATAAAGTCAAATGACCAAACGATGCCTATTCAAAAAAATACTAACATTTTTGATTTCGCTAATTTTCAGTACATTTAGAAAACTACTTTTAACGTATATGGAAAATTTAAAAACCAGACTTTTATCTCTTGATATTTTAAGAGGATTGACCATTATTTTAATGATTATTGTCAATGATCCAGGTTCGTGGGATCAAGTATATGCCCCACTTTTACATGCAGATTGGAACGGTCTGACACCCACGGATTACGTATTCCCCACTTTTATTTTTATTGTTGGCGTTTCCATTGTTCTTTCTCTTACCAAACAAAGTGAAAGAGGATTGAGTCGTAATCAGTTGGTCAAGAAGATCCTTTGGCGAAGCTTAAAAATTTATTTAGTAGGAATCTTTTTGTGGTTGTGGCCTTCTTTTAATTTTGGTTCAATTCGATGGGTAGGAGTACTGCCACGTATAGCCTTTGTTTTTATGACCTGTGGTTTACTTTTTTTATACACCAAAAGAAAGACGCAAATCATTATTGCAACTGTCATTTTGGTGCTCTACTGGTTAGTGGTGAAATATCTTCCAGTACCTGGTATAGGAATGCCCGATTTGAGTGAACCCGGAAAAAACTGGGCGAATTATATCGATCAACTTTACTTACCGGGTTATCTGTGGAAGCAAACTTGGGATCCCGAGGGTATTCTCAGTTCTTTTCCTGCATTGGCCAGTGGTTTACTGGGGATGATGGCTGGTTTTATATTGGTGTCCAGAGCTGATCTTAAAGATAAACTTATCAAACTTTTTCTTATGGCAGGAACTCTACTTGTTTTAGGAGATGTTTTCCAATATCTTATGCCGATTAACAAGAGTCTTTGGAGCAGTTCTTTTGTACTTATGACAGGAGGAATCAGTTGTTTACTTTTGGCTCTATTTGTCTATTGGATTGACATCAAAGGATATGTAGCTCGATTTAAAATGGCTCAAGTTTTTGGGATTAATGCCATTTTTGCCTATACTTTAGCGGGTATTTTTTACACTTTTTTTTACAGCAAAAAACTCTGGGGTATTTCACTAAGTGCCACTTTTGTAGAACAGGCCAACAGTATAGGTGTCGATCCTAAATTCGCTTCTCTGATTTATGCTTTGCTTTACGTGCTAATCATATGGATTCCAACTCATCAGTTGTACAAAAGAAAAATATTTATCAAACTTTAAACTATATTTTTTCACCCCATTTTTCAGACTTTTACAGCTCACTTTTATTTGTATATTTAGAAAACTAAACTAAGACGATGAATAGAGTAAATAACTACTGGAAAACCAATTTAAAGTATTTGGTAATCCTTTTAATCATATGGTTTACCGTTTCTTTTGGATTCGGAATTCTATTGGCAGATTCGCTCAATAAAATTCAAATGGGAGGATTCAAACTCGGCTTTTGGTTTGCCCAACAAGGCGCAATCTATGTTTTTGTTATTTTGATATTTGTATATATCTATTTGATGAATCGTTTGGATCAAAAATTTAAAAACCAAAAATAATGGAATTACAATATTGGATTTGGATTGCTGTTGGACTCAGTTTTACATTATATATCACCATTGCGATTATCACCAGAGCTTCCTCTACAGGCGAATTTTACATTGCAGGGAAAGGAGTTCCTCCCATTGCCAATGGAATGGCTACTGCTGCTGATTGGATGTCTGCTGCCTCTTTTATTTCTATGGCAGGGATTATTTCTTTTAACGGCTATGATGGGTCGGTCTATTTGATGGGTTGGACAGGAGGTTATGTTTTATTGGCTCTTTTACTGGCTCCCTACTTAAGAAAATTTGGAAAATTTACGGTTCCCGATTTTATTGGTGACCGCTATTATTCTAACGTAGCTCGGGGCGTGGCTGTATTTTGTGCTTTGATCGTTTCATTTACTTATATCGCAGGACAAATGCGAGGGGTAGGTGTTGTCTTCTCTCGTTATTTGGAGGTGGACATCACAACAGGTGTACTTATCGGAATGTTGATTGTCCTTTTCTATGCTGTGTTGGGAGGAATGAAAGGCATCACTTATACTCAGGTTGCACAATACTGTGTATTGATTTTTGCGTTTATGTTACCGGCCATATTCATTTCTTGGATGGTCACAGGGAATGTGATTCCTCAAATTGGTTTTGGTTCCGCAGGTAGTGATGGGGTTTACTTATTGGATAAGTTAGATGGTTTGCATCGCGAACTGGGTTTCCATGAATATACCTCAGGAAAAAAATCAACCCTAGATGTCTTCTTTATCACTGCCGCTCTGATGGTGGGCACTGCTGGATTACCGCACGTTATTGTTCGATTTTTTACGGTAAAAAAAGTGAGCGACGCCCGAAAGTCTGCCGGATGGGCCTTACTTTTTATCGCCATTTTATACACCACAGCTCCTGCAGTGGCTGTATTTTCGAGAACCAACTTGATCGAAACGGTAAGCAACAAAGCCCATGCTTCTCTACCCCAGTGGTTTGAAAAATGGGAAGCGACCGGGCTGATTTCATATGAAGATAAAAACCAAGATGGTTTGGTGCAATATGTTGCCGACCCTCAAATTAATGAACTAAAAGTGGATGCAGACATAATGGTATTGGCCAATCCTGAGATTGCCGATTTACCCAATTGGATCATCGCTATTATGGCTGCTGGGGCGTTAGCTGCGGCTTTATCTACAGCAGCAGGACTATTGTTGGTGATTTCTTCCTCTGTTTCCCACGACCTGATCAAAAAAATGATCAAACCCGACGTGAGTGAAAAAGAAGAATTGATTGCTGCACGTTTATCTGCAGTGGGAGCTGTGATGTTGGCGGCCTATTTTGGGATCAATCCCCCGGGCTTTGTCGCCGCCACGGTCGCATTGGCATTTGGTCTGGCGGCCGCTTCCTTCTTTCCCGCCATTGTTATGGGAATTTTCAGTAAAAAAATGAACAAAGAAGGTGCTGTTGCTGGGATGGTGGTTGGAATTTTGTTAATGTTGTTTTACATGACCAAATTCAAATTCGGATGGTTCGGTGGAGGATCCGAAAAAGATTGGTGGTTTGGTATATCCCCCGAGGGTTTTGGCTCTTTTGCAATGTTGGTCAACTTTGTGGTATCCATTACCATTTCTAAATTTACTCCTGCTCCCGACAGCGACATTCAAAAATTAGTGGAAAATATAAGAAAACCAGATGATGATTAAATCTCTAAACAAAACCCTATTGCTTACAATGGTACTGATTGCTTCTCAAAGTATTTTAGCACAAGAAAAAAATCCTCTAGACAATATTGATGTCACCAAAGCTATGATGCATTTAGATTGGGCAAGTATGAGCTATTTTGACGACAAAAACAAAGCGGTTGATCCGGAAAAAAACGATGGTAGAGTGGTGTTTATGGGAAATTCGATCACCCAAGGCTGGATGCAATACATGCCCAAAATGTTTGACAATGACACCTACATCAACAGAGGAATAGGTGGTCAGACCACTCCTCAGATGTTATTGCGTTTCAGACAGGATGTGATTGCTCATCAACCCAAAGCAGTCGTCATATTGGCTGGAACCAATGACATAGCAGGGAATACCCCCCTGAAGGATTTGGAAACCGTAGCAGGTTACTTGTTTTCAATGGCCGAGTTGGCGCGACAGCATGACATCAAAGTGATATTGTGTTCTGTCGTTCCTGCCGCAGAATATCCCTGGAGAAAAGGAAAGCGACCTGACGTCAAAATACCACAACTCAACAAAATGATCCAAGACTATTGTAATGAAACCGACATTCATTATTTGGATTATTTCAGTGCGATGACTGATGGAAAAAACGGTTTGATTGAAAGCTATGGTTATGATGGGGTTCATCCCGATGAGGATGGCTACAAGGTGATGACCGAATTGGTCGAAAAAGCTTTGGATCAATTGCTTGACCGATAACTATCGACCAGATTAACCGAATTTTTTGGCGGAGGCTACTATCTTTTGAATGATTTTCAAATCGGATATGGGTTCGCCTTGCTCAGTTTGTTCTGATCCTTTTGCGGAAAGGTGAATTTCTTTAAAACCCTCCTTAAAAAAGTGTTCGCAATTTTGATCGTTGATTCCAGCTCCTGGCATAATCACCAGTTGATCTTTGGCAATATTTTGAAGTTTAACCAATAAATCCAATCCCGCTGTAGCTGTGGACTCTTGTCCCGAGGTCAACACTCTATCAAATCCCAAATCCATTATTTTTTTCAAGGATTCTTTGGGCTTGAGAACCCGGTCAAACGCACGGTGAAAGGTCAAATCCATGGGGTGGGCTATTTTAACCCAGTTTTTAAGT
>JAACDY010000179.1 GCA_009936675.1 Bacteroidota bacterium | reverse complement strand
TCATGCGCCCTTTTTGCGCTTTTCGGAATTTGGTTCTTTTAGGTTGTAACATTTTACCTATCTATTATTGTTGTTTCTTCTTCTTTGTTGGCGTCCACCAGCTCCACCGCCTTTATTGTTTCCACCACCGGACTTTTTGGACATTCCTACTAAAGGTGAAAGCTCTCTTTTTCCAAAAACTTCTCCTTTCATGATCCAAACTTTAATCCCTAGACGGCCATAGGTCGTATGTGCTTCAACCAATGCGTAGTCAATATCTGCTCTAAAGGTTGACAAAGGAATTCTACCTTCTTTGTAGGACTCAGATCGTGCCATTTCAGCGCCATTCAATCGTCCAGAAATTTGGATTTTGATTCCCTCTGCATTCATACGTATGGAGGCAGCAACGGCCATTTTGATGGCACGTCGGTAAGAAATTCTACTTTCAATTTGACGGGCAACACTTGCAGCAACCAACTGAGCGTCTAACTCAGGACGTTTGATTTCGAAAATATTGATTTGGATGTCCTTGTTGGTAATCTTTTTCAGTTCTTCTTTAAGTTTGTCTACCTCTTGACCTGCCTTACCAATAATAATACCTGGGCGAGCCGTGGTAATGGTGATGGTGATGAGTTTGAGGGTACGCTCTATGATTACATTGGAAACACTGGCTTTGGCCAAACGGGCGTGGATGTATCTTCTGATTTTATCATCTTCAGCCAATTTGTCTCCATAGTTTCGACCGCCGAACCAGTTGGAGTCCCATCCTCTGATGATTCCCAAACGATTACCGATAGGATTGGTTTTTTGTCCCATATTAATTTTCTAAATTATTAGCACCCAATACGAGGGTTACGTGATTGGAGCGTTTTCTAATTCTGTGTGCTCTTCCTTGTGGAGCAGGACGCAGACGCTTGAGCATCTTTCCACCATCCACTTTAATTTCTTTGACAAACAAAGATGCTTTTTCAACATCGGCCTCTTCGTTTTTGGCTTGCCAGTTGGAAATGGCAGACATCAAGAGTTTTTCCAACTTTCTGGAGGCCTCTTTTGGACTGAATTTCAAAATGGCCAAAGCCTTGTTGACTTCTTCTCCTCTAACTTGATCGGCAACCAATCTCATTTTGCGAGGGGAGGTCGGACAATTGTTAAGTTTGGCAAAAGCTATGTTTTTACTAGCTTCTTTTGCTGCCGCTGCGGATTCTCTTTTACGTTTTCCCATGTCCGTAAATTATTTTTTGCCTTTATTTTGTGCCCCAGCATGTCCTCTAAAAGAACGAGTTGGAGAAAATTCTCCTAGTTTGTGACCGACCATGTTTTCTGTAATATAGACAGGAACAAACTGGCGTCCGTTGTGAACACCAATGGTCTGACCCACAAAGTCGGGAGTAATGAGTGAAGCACGAGACCAAGTTTTGATCACAGTCTTCTTATTTTCTTCTACGTTTTTCAGAACCTTTTTTTCAAGGCTAAGCGCAACGAAGGGTCCTTTTTTTAATGAACGAGCCATAATTGATTATTTTTTTCTGCGTTCTATGATGAATTTATTACTCGCTTTGGTCTTGGAACGGGTTCTAAATCCTTTAGCAGGAATACCATTCTTGGACCTTGGATGTCCTCCAGAGGCACGACCTTCTCCTCCACCCATGGGGTGATCGACAGGGTTCATAGCAACAGGACGTGTTCTGGGTCTTCTTCCGATCCATCGAGAGCGACCCGCTTTACCAGACACCAATAATTGATGATCGGAGTTGGAAACCACTCCAATGGTCGCCATACAACTGGTGGGTACAGAACGCGTTTCACCAGAAGGTAATTTGATGGTGGCCAATTTTCCTTCTCGGGCCATTAGTTGGGCAAATGCACCAGCACTTCGTGCCAAAACTGCACCTGCACCGGGGTTCAATTCTATGCAAGAAATGATGGTCCCCAAAGGAATCTTGGACAGTAAAAGAGCATTACCCACCTCAGGGGCAGCCTTTTCTCCTGAACTTATTTTTTGACCCACTTGAAGGCCATTCTGAGCGATAATGTATCGCTTTTCGCCGTCTTTATATTCCAAAAGGGCGATGAATGCCGTACGGTTGGGATCGTATTCTATTGACTTAACTTCTGCGGCAACATCAAATTTGTTACGTTTAAAGTCAATCAAACGATATCGTTTCTTGTGTCCACCACCACGGTGACGAACGGTCATTTTTCCCCTGTTGTTTCTTCCTCCAGTGCGCTTCTTCGGAACGAGCAAACTCTTTTCCGGCTTATCACTAGTAATTGCGTCAAATCCATTTACTACTCTAAAACGCTGCGCGGGGGTTACTGGCTTTAATTTTCTTACTGACATCAGACGCGTTTAAAGATTACTATAAAAATCTATGGCATCCCCTTCGGCAACTTGAACCACAGCCTTTTTG
>JAACDY010000178.1 GCA_009936675.1 Bacteroidota bacterium | reverse complement strand
TCATTGTCCCCATCCTTTTTACAATACCATTAACGGCCAATGGTGGTGTGGTGATTTTTTGAATGGTCTTATTTTCAATTTTATTAGGTGCACTAAAGGTTTGTCCGGCATCTGTTCCCGCATCGTAAACTCCCACTTCAACGGTTTTTTCCGTGACCCATTTATCCTCTTCATACAGTGCAATATCCCTAATGGCTACGTACCAATCTGGACTGGGAGCAATCATGGACACCACACTGACCAATGAATGGGACTTTTCTATGGTGAATTCGACATTTAGGCTTCCCGGAGATCGACCGATGCCTCCTCCGCTGATGAGAGATTTTGCTTTTTTTTCTGATATCCAGGCATCAATTTCACTTGAAAGGGGACTTTTGCTTCCGACTTCCGCCATATTTTTAATTCCAGAAGTTGCTTTTTTTTCGGCGGCAAAGAGTTGGACATCGCCATTGTGGGTCATGCCGATAAGTCCCGAAAAGTGGGGGCTGGAGGGGAAATCGACCGGATGGGTCGCCGAACTCCATAGGGCATTGAATGTCAATTCATATTTTGCTTCCTCTTCCGAGGGAGTTTCACTTTTGTTGGTTTTGATTGTATCAGTGTTGGATTCATTCTCGTTCATACAAGCCGAAAACCATATTAATAGTATGATGAATGACAGTTTTTTTAGCATTTTCATGGACTAAGATAGGGGTAGCCCAAAAATAAAAAATCCCTTGCTTTTAAAGAAGCAAGGGATTCATCAATTAGTGGCTGGGATCTATTTGATCAGATCAACAGAGCGTTTGATAAAAGCCGTAAGGGCTTCTCCTTTGAGGAGGTTTTGGGAAAGCAGTGCCAAATCGAGGGCTTGTTGAATGAGTCGCTCGCGTTTTTTTGCGGTTTTGGTCTGTAGGATTTGTCCTACCAATTCGTGATTGGTGTTGACCAAAAGGGTGTACATCTCTGGGAATGAACCCATCATACCACCACCAGTTTGTTGCATTTCCTTCATCCTTCTCATAAACTCTGGTTGGGTCAAAACAAAGGGGAGTCCATTGCTGTCCATGGCTTCCAGTTGTATGGTGTATTTATCTCCGGGAACTACGGTCTCAATTAATGGTTTGAGACTTTCTTTTTCTTCCTCTGACATTTTGGAAACGGATGCCTCTTCTTTTTTGATGAGGTTTTCGACAGCGTCGCCATCCACACGAGCAAAGGCGATATTGTCCTTGTCTCCTTCAAGTTTCTGGATGAGGTGTGCGATGATGGGGGAATCCAAGAGAAGCACTTTATAGCCTTTGTCTTTGGCCGTTTCGATGTATTGGTGTTGTTCCTCTGCATTAGAAGCATAGAGGAATATCAGTTTACCGTCTTTGTCGGTCTGACTGTCTTTAAGCGCGGCCTCCAATTCGGCAAAAGTCAGGTATTCTCCATCTGTAGTGGGATAGAGCATAAACTGGTCTGCTTTTTCATAAAATTTATCCTCGGTCAGCATTCCGTATTCAATGACGACTTTGATATCATTCCATTTTTCTTCAAAGCCTTTACGGTCTTTTTTAAATAGGGAACTGAGTTTGTCGGCCACCTTACGGGTGATGTAGTTACTGATTTTCTTGACGGCACCGTCGGCTTGTAAATAGCTACGTGAGACGTTGAGAGGAATATCTGGAGAATCGATCACCCCACGAAGTAGGGTTAGAAATTCGGGGACAATTCCTTCTACATTGTCTGTAACAAAAACCTGATTTTGATAAAGTTGGATTTTGTCTTTTTGGAGGTTGCGATCGTTTTGAATTTTGGGAAAGTAGAGTATTCCTGTCAGGTTAAAGGGATAATCTACGTTGAGGTGGATATTAAAAAGAGGTTCCTCAAACTGCATGGGGTACAATTCTCTGTAAAAAGATTTGTAATCTTCGTCTTTGAGGTCGGCGGGAGTATTGGTCCATGCCGGATGGGTATTGTTGATGATGTTGTCGACCGTTTGGGTTTCGGGTTTGGTATCCTCTTTGGCGTCTTCGGGTAGGGGGAGGTTTTCTTCCTTTGTTCCAAACTTTATGGGGAAGGGCATGAATTTGTTGTACTTGTTGAGCAATTCTCTGATACGGGCTTCCTCCAGGAACTCAGTAGAATCCTCGGCAATGTGGAGAACGATCTCTGTACCCCTTTCTTTTTTATCTGCTTCCTCGAGGGTGTATTCGGGAGAACCATCGCAAATCCAGTGAGCAGCTGGGGCATCTTGATGAGATTTGGTGATGATTTCTACCTTTTCGGCCACCATAAAAGCGGAGTAAAATCCTAGTCCAAAGTGTCCAATGATTCCCGAATCTTTGGCGTTGTCTTTGTATTTTTCCAAAAATTCTTCAGCACCCGAAAAGGCCACCTCGTTAATGTATTTGTTGACTTCATCTGCAGTCATTCCCACTCCTTGGTCGATGATGTGAATTTTTTTATTGTCTTTATCTATTTTGACTTCGATGCGAGGGTCACCAATTTCTCCTTTTACTTCACCTATACTACTGAGGTGCTTTAGTTTACTGATTGCATCTGTCGCGTTGGAGATTAACTCTCTTAGAAAAATTTCATGGTCGCTATAAAGAAACTTTTTAATTAGGGGAAAGATGTTCTCTACCGCAACATTAATTTTACCATTTGCCATTTTTATGTTTTTTAGTTTGTTGTAATACATTCAAAAAAAATACCAAAGAATAATACAATGACACATTGACAGAGATTTTTTGTTTAAGTTTTTTTTAAAATAAATAAACAATTCGTAAGTTTGATGCAAATACATAATAAATGAGTCAGAAGGAAGAGAAAGAAAAATTAGCGATTATTACCGCTTTTATGAATTATACCCTAGAAAATGATCATTTTCCAAAGTCGGTGTTCAAATTTTGTAAAGACAGTGGTATGGATGAAAAGAGTTTTTATAAGTTTTTTGGTTCATTAGAAGGAGTCAAAGGGACTATATGGGAAACCTTTTATGATAACGCCATGTCACTTTTGGAAAAGGATGAAAATTTTGAAGGAGCTAAACCCAAAGAAAAGTTACTATCCTTCTACTTTACCTTTTTTGAGGTATTACTGCTCAACAGAAGTTATGTTTTATTTGCCCTATCTGGGTCAAATAATATGATGATGAAAATGGGACAGTTGTCTTCCCTTAGAAAAATGTTCAAAGCTTTTTCTGCAGAATTAATCGAAGATGGGAATATAGATAAACCCTCTTATCTGCAACATCCACCCAAAATATTTTCGGAGGCGGCTTGGGTGCAGTTGGGCTTTTTGATGAAGTTTTGGATAGAAGACTCTTCAGCTGATTTCGAAAAGACAGATCAAGCCATTGAGAAGTCGGTTCAAACGGCTTTTGACGTTTTTGACAACACCCCTTTGTCAGCTTTGGTGGACTTTGGTAAATTTTTGTGGAAAGAAAAATTTGCGGTCTCTTGAAATCATTGGATTATATTCCAACCAATAAAATCGCACGGGCAGGAAATTTGGTCACCACCGGCCTTAAATTGGGCGGAAACTACCTCAAATATTACGGAGAAAAAGCACTCAAGGTGGATGGCAGTCGGGAGCGGCTGGACGAAGAGAATGCAAAAGACATCTACAATTCTCTAAAAACCTTAAAAGGAAGTGCACTTAAGGTCGCTCAGATGTTGAGTATGGAAAAAAACCTTTTACCGAGGGCCTATGTTGACCAGTTCAGTTTGGCACAGTTTTCTGTGCCGCCACTCTCTTGGCCTTTGGTCAAAAAAATGATAAGAAAATACTTGGGGGCTAACCCCGAATCGGTTTTTGATACGTTTGCTGCCCAGTCTAAAAATGCCGCCAGTATCGGTCAGGTACATCAGGCAACCAAAGACGGGAAAAAACTTGCTGTGAAAATCCAATATCCTGGGGTGGCAGATAGTATCAGTTCCGACTTAAGTATCGTAAAGCCCATTGCGCTGAGAATGTTTAATCTCAAAGGGCAGGATACTGACAAATATTTCAAAGAAGTAGAAAATAAACTTTTAGAGGAAACGGATTATGAGTTGGAACTAAAGCAGAGCCAATGGATTGCAGATCAATGTAAATCCATTCCTTACCTCAAGTTCCCGACGTATTATCCTGAGTACTCTTCCGAAAAAATTCTGACCATGGATTGGATGGAAGGATTGCACATATCGGAATATGTGTCAACCCAACCACAAGACCAAGAAATGAACCACCGTTTGGGTCAGACCCTTTGGGACTTCTATATGTTTCAAATACATCATTTGAAAAAAGTACATGCAGATCCACATCCTGGAAACTTTCTAATTGATCAGACTTTCCATTTGATCGCCTTGGACTTTGGTTGTGTTAAGGCCATACCCGATGAATTTTATATCCCTTACTTTGAATTGGCCGATCTCGATATAGACAATAATCCAGAGCGTTTTCGCAATATACTCTATGATTTAGAGATTTTGAGATCTGACGACAGTCAAGAGGAAACAGTTTATTTGTCTGACTTATTCGGTCGTCTGATTAAAGTACTTACGCTTCCTTTTACTCAAAAGGAATTTGATTTTGGAGACCCAGTTTTTTGGAGTGAAATCAATGCCCTTAGCGAAACCTTATCATCGGATCAACAGTTACGAAAGATGAACGGTAATCGAGGATCAAAACATTTTATTTATATCAATCGTACTTTTTTCGGTTTGTATAGTTTGCTCAACGACCTGAATGCTAAAGTAAATACTGAAGCCTTTAAAAAATACTTCTAATCGATTAGTCTTTTAATGAATTGTCCTTTTTTGTCTTTTCATTATCGACTTCCTTCACAATTTATTTTAGATTAAGGGTGCATTTTTATTTGAAAAAATGAACATTTCAATTTACTTTATATAAATTATACTTAAAGGAAACAATTTTATGTACAATTCAAAGATTATTGGAATGGGGAAATATGTCCCCGAAAATGTAGTGACCAATGAAGATTTAACTTCAATAATGGACACTTCCCATGAGTGGATCGTTGAACGAACAGGAATAGAGGAGCGCCGTCACATCAAAAAGGGAGACGGAAATACAACGGCAACCATGGGTGTAAAGGCTGCTAAAATTGCCATTGAACGAGCCAAAATTGACAAAAATGATATCGACCTCATTCTGTTTGCCACCCTTAGTCCTGATTACTATTTTCCTGGTTCGGGAGTAATCGTTCAGCATCAATTGGATATTCCAAGTTGTCCTGCCATGGATATTCGTAACCAGTGCTCAGGATTTATTTACGCCTTGTCCACTGCCGACCAATTTATCAAGACGGGTATGTACAAAAATATTTTGATCATCGGTTCGGAAAATCACTCTGGAGGTTTGGACATGAGCACGCGAGGAAGAGGTGTTTCGGTCATCTTTGGTGACGGTGCAGGGGCTGTGGCGGTCAGCCGGTCGGATGATGATAAGGGTTTATTGTCAACCCATTTACATTCCGAAGGACAATTTGCCGAGGAGTTGGCTTTGATTGGACCCAGTACCAACCGATGGGTGCCTGAGATTTTGGAGGCCAACGATTCAGAAGATATTTCTTATTATCCCAATATGAACGGTCAATTGGTTTTCAAAAATGCAGTGGTTCGCTTTTCGGAAGTCATTATGGAAGGTTTACAACACAATCAGTTGACCCCAGATCAAATCGATATGTTGATTCCCCACCAAGCCAATCTTCGTATTTCTCAATTCATTCAAAGAAAGTTTGGTCTTTCTGACGACCAAGTTTACAACAATATCATGCGTTATGGTAATACAACAGCGGGATCCATCCCCATTGCTTTGACAGAGGCATGGGAAGAGGACAAAATCAAATCTGGAGATTTGGTAGTCTTGGCCGCCTTTGGAAGTGGTTTTACTTGGGGAAGTGCCTTGATCAGGTGGTAGTCTTTTTTTGACGAATGAACAACAAGCCCAAAAAGGTGAGCAATCCGTTGAGGGGTAATAATTCATATCCGATTTGATATCCTCCTAGAGCGTCTGGAGAGAGATTTCCTATCCAAACAATCAATAGCATAGAGAGGATAACGACAGACCATACCCGTCGATCCTGAATCTGAAAGGGAGTGAAAATCCCGAAGGCAAACAAGCCCAACAAAGGGCCATAGGTGTAGGAAGCGACTGTCAAGAGTCCATCGATCACATTTCGATCCAAAACGTACTTGAAAAGGATGACCACCACCACAAGTACAAGGCTCATTCCTAAATGGGTTTTTTTTCTAATGCTTTTTTGTTTTTGTTCAGTGTATTGATCTAACTTGAGGAAGTCGATGCAAAAGGAGGTCGTAAGAGAAGTTAGGGCACTGTCTGCACTACTGTAGGCTGCTGCGATGAGACCCAATATAAAAACAACACCTACACCAATAGCCAGTCCACCATTGATAGCAATTTCAGGAAACAAAAGGTCTGTTTTTGGGCTACCTTCCATCAAGGGAATCATGATTTGGTTTTGTTCGGCATAAAGGAAGATCATCGCTCCCAATACTAAAAATAGAAAGGTGACAACTATCAGAACCAAACTGAAGACAATCATATTGGTTTGTGCGGCTTTGAGACTACGGCAGGTCAGATTTTTTTGCATCATGTCTTGATCAAGACCTGTCATACAAATGGTGATAAATATGCCTCCAATAAAAGACTTTAGGAAGTGATTTCTAGCAAAAAAATCTTCGGTCACCCAAGTGCTTGTCAGATGAGTGTATTGAGCGTTTGTCAGGATTTCATTAACATTAAGGTTGAGCGTATTTCCTAGATGGTAAAGTGTCAATCCAACTGCGGTCAACATCAGTAATGTCTGAAGGGTATCGGTCCATACGATGGTTTTGATGCCTCCTTTTTGGGTGTAAATCCAGATCAAAACAATGGAGAGAATAACAGTAATTTCAAAGGGTACTCCCCACGCATCAAAGATGAACTGTTGGAGAACAATCGCAACCAAAAAAAGACGAAAACTGGCTCCCAAAACTCTAGAAATAAAGAAAGATAAAGCGCCAACTTTATGACTGTTATAACCAAAGTGATCATTCAAATATTCATAGATGGAGGTCAGATTTTGACTGTAATAAACAGGGAGCAGCACAAAAGCGACGATAAAATAGCCTGCCCAATAACCCAAGACGACTTGGAAGTAACTGAAGCCTGAGTCTCCAACCCAACCAGGGACAGAAATAAAAGTGACACCTGAGAGAGAAGCCCCTACCATGCCAAAGGCTACCAAATACCATGGAGAGCTTCGATTGGCGGTAAAAAACGTCTGATTGTCAGCTTTTCTGCTCGTTAGATAGGCAATGCCCATCAACAGGGAGAAGTATCCCAAAATTAAAATCAAAATAAAAGCAGGCTGCAACATATCAAAGTCTAAAGATACAAAATCAGATCAAGGGATTTATTGTTAAATTTGCCAAATGGAATTCTCCTCTAAACTATTAGAAAATGCTGTCTTGGAAATTTCCCAATTGCCAGGTATCGGAAAGAGAACTGCATTGCGATTGGCACTTCATCT
Source organism: Bacteroidota bacterium (assembly GCA_009936675.1). Lineage (GTDB taxonomy): Bacteria > Bacteroidota > Bacteroidia > Flavobacteriales > Flavobacteriaceae > UBA8316. The sequence goes on along the minus strand of JAACDY010000178.1, from coordinate 27 downwards.
TCTAAAACAACCCAAAGAAAATACTAC
>JAACDY010000177.1 GCA_009936675.1 Bacteroidota bacterium | reverse complement strand
TGCTGGTGATTTTGGAACCCCCGAGCAAGAAATTTTGGAAGGAACAGCCGCCATGGATTGGGAATCTTGTATGACCATGAACGACACCTGGGGTTTCAAATCACTTGACCACAATTGGAAGTCGGCCGAAATGTTGATCCACAACTTGGTGGACATTACGGCTAAAGGAGGTAATTACCTTTTGAATGTTGGACCCACCGCCGAAGGATTGATTCCCGTGCCCAGTATAGAACGCCTGGAGACAATGGGCAGATGGCTTGATGTCAATAGAGAAGCCATCTATGCTACTCAAAAACTGGAAAAAGTTTTCAAACAAGGTGAAGGCATCCGTTTTACCAAAAAGAAAAACAAGTCGGATTATTATGTCATTGCTTTTGAACAACCTCATAAGGAGCTGGTCGTACACCATATCCAACCCGACAGCAACAGTAGCGTTCAACTGTTGGGTTATGAGGAACCGCTGAAATGGACTTTTGATGAAGATAAAGGCCTGATTATTGAAATTCCAGAGGGCATACCTGGCGAAATAGCTTGGACTTTTAAAATCAAAGGAAAAGAAATATAATCAGCCCTATGAGAATAGATTCCCATCAACATTTTTGGCAGTTCGACCCTGTCCGTGATTCATGGATTGATTCAAGTATGCAAAAAATTGCCAAAGATTTTCTACCCCAAGATTTAAAACCATTACTCGATCAAACTCAAATGGACGGATGCGTGGCGGTTCAGGCGGATCAATCCGAAACAGAGACCCAGTTTCTGTTGAATTTGGCTGGACAAAATCCTTTTGTTAAAGGCGTGGTGGGTTGGGTAGATTTACGAGCCGATGACCTTTATGAACGACTTGATTTTTTCTCAAAAAACCCCTTATTCAAAGGAGTGAGACATATACTTCAAGCAGAAAAAGAGGGTTTTATGATGCAAGAGTCCTTTTTAAAGGGGATTCGTCAGTTAAAAAATTTTAACCTGACTTACGACCTTCTTGTATTTCCACATCAGTTGGAAGAAGCCATTGCTTTGGTAGAAAAGAATCCCAACCAACCCGTTGTATTGGATCATCTCGCAAAGCCCTATATCAAAGACCAAAAAATTGAAGATTGGGCAGAACACATCAAAGACTTGGCGAAGCATAAAAATGTTTATTGTAAATTGTCGGGAATGGTGACAGAAGCAGATTGGAATCATTGGCAGGCACAAGATTTTGAAAAATACTTATCCGCTGCTTTGGAGGCATTCGGTTCCGATCGGTTGATGTTTGGATCAGATTGGCCTGTTTGTTTGTTGGCTGGAAGCTATGAACATGTAGTCCAAATTATAGAACTCTTCGTTAAGCAACTCAAACCAGCCGAACGGAATAAAATTATGGGAGAAAACGCCCGAAATTTTTATAAGCTTTAATAAAATGAATCTATCACTCAAAGACAAGGTCATTATCGTGACAGGGGGATCAAAAGGAATTGGCCATGCCATTTCCCATGTATTGGCAGATGAAGGAGCCATTCCTTTTATTGTAAGTAGGAATGAAAAAAGCACACTTGAAACCGTTGAGGAAATCCAAAAAAAAGGAGGCAAATGTTCCTATGCATTAGCAGAACTGACAGACTCCAAACAAGGACAGGAGGCCGTAAATCATGCAATTTCTGAATTTGGAACGCTTCATGGTTTGGTCAATAATGCTGGAGTCAACGATGGTGTAGGACTTGAAAATGGAGATGCGGAGGCATTTGTTAATTCGCTCAAAAAAAACCTCGTCCATTACTATGTCATGGCACAGGCTTGTCTGCCTCATCTCAAAAAAAACAGAGGCTCCATTGTCAATATTGGATCGAAGGTTTCCATAACAGGACAAGGGGGCACCTCCGCCTATGCTGCTGCCTGTGGAGGAAGAAATGCACTTACCCGTGAATGGGCCGTAGAATTGCTTCCCCATTCTGTAAGAGTTAATGCTGTAATGGTAGCCGAAAGCTTCACTCCATTATATAAAAAATGGATTAATACCTTTCCAGACCCCGAAGACAAACTAAATCAAATCACTAATAAAATTCCTTTGGAAAAAAGAATGACCACACCAGAAGAAATCGCCAATACGGTAGCTTTCTTGCTTTCGGAAAAATCAAGCCATACCACAGGTCAATTACTGTATGTTGATGGTGGCTATGTTCATTTGGACAGATCACTAAACCAATTATTATGAAAAAACCCGTTGTATCAAAAGAAGTCTTATTGCCCTTTATACTGATCACCTCCTTGTTTGCCCTTTGGGGTTTTGCCAATGCGGTAACAGATCCCATGGTTCAAGCTTTTAAAAAAGTACTTGAATTGTCCAATTCACAAGCAGCGTGGGTGCAAATGGCATTTTACGGTGGCTATTTTTGCATGGCCCTGCCAGCGGCATTGTTTGTAAGGAAATATTCCTAC
>JAACDY010000176.1 GCA_009936675.1 Bacteroidota bacterium | reverse complement strand
TTGCTTTATGGGGGGATTTGACAAAGTACGTCTTAAAGCATCTACTGCTTTAGCATTTTTTTAAGAGGTTGCAATCAGTCAAATCCTTCCTCGTTACAAATGCAAATGTATTACTAATTTTTAAATTTCAAAGAAAAAATTTATTTGCTTAAATAATTTGGCTTTGAAACAAAAATAAATTTTAATAGAAAATTTCAATCAATCTTAAATATATTTCAATAAAAAAGTAACTATCTTTCCCAAAAAAGAAAAGTAAAAATGTACGTTGCTGTTGCCGGAAATATAGGTGCAGGAAAAACCAGTTTGGTGGAATTGCTGTCCAAACACTATGGTTGGGATGCCCATTTTGAAGATATTATTGACAATCCCTATTTGGATGATTTTTACAATCATATGGAGCGATGGTCGTTCAACCTTCAGATATACTTTCTTAACAGCAGGTTTCGACAACTCAAAAACTTCAAAGCTTCAAACAAGGATTTCATTCAAGACAGGACGATTTATGAGGATGCTCGTATTTTCGCACCCAATCTTCATGCTATGGGACTGATGAATCAGCGGGATTTCAATAACTACCAGTCACTTTTTGGATTGATGGAGTCCATGGTCGAAGGACCGGATATGCTCATATATCTCAGGAGTAGTATTCCCAACTTGGTTCATAAAATTCACAAAAGAGGACGGGAATATGAAAACTCAATCAGCATAGAGTATCTGAGTAGATTGAACGAAAGATATGAAGCTTGGATCTCCACCTATGATAAGGGAAAGTTGTTGATTGTCGATGTTGACCAATTTGATTTCGTTGAAAATAAGGGCGATTTAGGCAAAATCATCGAGAAAATTGATGCCGAACTAAACGGCTTATTTTAAATCTCCAAAACCTCCTGTATTTTAAGGTTTTAAATCATTGAAATTTATAGGCTTAAGATTGTTTTTTATTAAGAATGGTTTCACTATTTTTGGTGCCATTAAAAACCATCATTTCATGAAATTTGTTATCGACTTTTTACCTACATTCGGGCTTTTGGGCTTGCTGTTTGTATTTTTCAAAAATAATTGGATTGCCAAACAAGAGGTTGGCAATGAAAAAATGGCGACCATTGCCAAAAATATCGCCAATGGAGCCATGTCTTTCCTAAAGGCTGAATATAGAATTCTATCCATTTTTGTAGTTTGCTTGGCTGTACTATTGTACATCAAAGGAAGTAATGAAGAAGGATCACATGGAATGGTTGCTCTATCCTTTGTAGTGGGTGCCATTTGTTCTGCTCTTGCAGGTTTTATAGGAATGCGTGTAGCGACCAAAGCCAATGTAAGAACGACCAATGCCGCAAGGACTTCCCTAGGAAAAGCCTTGGAAGTTGCTTTCACAGGAGGTTCTGTAATGGGACTGGGTGTAGTTAGTCTGGGCGTATTGGGTTTAAGTAGCTTGTTCGCTTTATACCAAAATATTTGGCCTGGTGCCGAAAACTTGACTACTGTATTGAATGTATTGACAGGGTTTTCTATGGGAGCCTCTTCAATTGCATTGTTTGCAAGAGTGGGTGGTGGAATTTACACCAAAGCCGCCGATGTTGGTGCTGACTTGGTTGGTAAGATTGAAGCTGGAATCCCTGAAGATCATCCCCTAAACCCTGCAACCATTGCAGATAATGTGGGTGACAATGTAGGGGATGTTGCTGGTATGGGTGCTGATTTATTTGAGTCTTACGTAGGCTCAATCATCGGAACGATGGTACTGGGAGCTTTTATTATTACTCCCGAATTTGAAGGATTGGGTGCGGTTTACCTTCCCCTTGTACTCGCTGCATTTGGAATTGTAATGTCCATCATAGGCACCTTTTTTGTAAAAGTTAAAGAAGGGGGTAATCCTCAAACTGCGCTGAATATAGGAGAATTTGGATCAGCAGGTTTGATGGTGATCGTGTCCTATTTTGTTATTAAAATAATGATCCCTGAATCAACAGAGGGTTTACCTTTCGGAGCTATGGGAGTATTTTTAGCGACCATTTCTGGATTAGTTGCTGGTTTGGGTGTTGGAAAAGTTACTGAATATTACACTGGAACGGGAACCAAACCTGTTTCTGCAATTGTTCGTCAATCTGAAACTGGATCTGCTACCAATATAATTGCTGGTTTGGGTGTAGGTATGATGTCAACCATGATCCCCATTATACTGATCGCTGCTGCGATTTTAATTTCTCACCACTATGCCGGATTGTATGGGATCGCAATTGCCGCTGTGGGAATGTTGGCCAATACAGGAATTCAATTGGCCGTTGATGCTTACGGACCCATCTCTGACAATGCAGGTGGGATTGCTGAAATGGCAGAATTACCTGCCGAAGTAAGAGAGCGCACTGATAAATTGGACGCCGTAGGAAACACTACTGCTGCCATTGGGAAAGGTTTCGCCATTGCCTCTGCTGCTCTTACAGCCTTGGCATTGTTCTCGGCCTTTATGCAAGTAGCCAACGTTACAGCAATTGATGTTTCAAAGCCCAAAGTAATGGCTGGACTCCTTGTTGGGGGTATGTTGCCATTTGTTTTTTCTGCACTCTCCATGAATGCAGTCGGACGAGCGGCCATGTCAATGATCGAAGAAGTAAGAAGACAATTTAAAGACATTCCCGAATTGAAAGCTGCGCTTGAAATTATGAGAAAATACGATGCTGATATTTCCAAAGCCAACGCCAAAGACCGTGCTATTTTTGATGCGGCCGATGGTAAAGCAGATTATGAAAAATGTGTTGAGATTTCAACCAAAGCCTCCATCAAAGAAATGGTGATGCCCGGACTATTGGCCATACTAGTGCCTGTAGCGGTTGGTTTACTGGGAGGTGCTGAAATGCTCGGAGGTCTTTTGGCTGGTGTTACCACTTGTGGTATACTGATGGCCATTTTCCAATCCAATGCCGGAGGTGCATGGGACAATGCCAAAAAAATGATCGAATCGGATGGAAGAAAAGGGTCTGATGCTCACAAAGCTGCAGTAGTAGGTGATACCGTTGGAGATCCATTTAAAGATACTTCAGGACCTTCTCTTAACATCCTACTAAAATTGATGTCAGTAGTAGCATTGGTGATTGCACCAACCATTGCAATTGAGGGAGATGCTATGGGAGAAAAAATTGAAAAACCTGAGCACACCATTAGTATCGAGGAAGAAGAATCTGATATTGCTGACAATAGTGTTCCTTACGAGGATCTTATTGAAAAGTAGATTCTACTACAAAAAATAAAAAGCTACAATACCAAAGACCCAGCAATTCAAATGCTGGGTCTTTGGTATTTGTAAAACAAATAAAGGAGTTGTTCTTATTTGGTTTTATCTTCCCCTTGAGAAAACTATTGATTAATGATTCCTGGGTGAAGTTCTACTTTTTGGGAATCAATGAAAGGTTTGAACATTATTTTACGTACATCACTTTCTTTACAGCTTTGATCACATCTTGACTATTGGGGAGCCACTCAGCCAACAAAACAGGAGAATAAGGTGCGGGGGTATCGGCAGTATTTATTTTTTCTATGGGTGCATCAAGAAAATCAAATATTTGATTTTGCACCTGATAAGTGATTTCAGTAGAAATATTTCCAAAAGGCCATGACTCTTCCAGAATAACCAATCGATTGGTTTTTTTAACCGAGTTGAAAATGGCTTCATAATCCATGGGACGTATGGTTCTGAGATCTATAATTTCACAATCGACACCTTCTTTTGATAAGGACTCAGCCGCTTCATAAGCTACTTTAATGATTTTACCGAAAGATACTACAGTTACGTCTTTCCCCTCTCTTTTGATATCGGCAACTCCAATAGGAAGCGTATATTCTCCCTCGGGAACTTCCCCTTTGTCTCCATACATTTGTTCTGACTCCATAAAAATTACGGGGTCCTCATCTCTGATAGCCGACTTCAAAAGCCCTTTGGCATCGTATGGGTTGGAAGGAACAATTACTTTCAAACCCGGACAGTTGGCATACCAACTTTCGAAAGCTTGTGAATGTGTCGCAGCCAGTTGACCTGCCGATGCTGTGGGTCCTCTGAAAACGATAGGACAGGGAAATTGTCCCCCAGACATCTGACGAATCTTGGCAGCATTGTTGATGATCTGGTCAATCCCTACCAAAGCAAAATTGAAGGTCATGAATTCGATTATGGGTCGATTTCCAGTCATGGTCGAACCTACACCAATACCTGCAAAACCCAATTCGGAGATGGGAGTATCAATCACACGTTTGTCGCCAAATTCGTCGAGCATACCTTTGGAAGCCTTATAGGCACCATTGTATTCTGCAACCTCTTCTCCCATCAAATAGATGGATTCATCTCTTCGCATTTCTTCCGACATGGCCTGACAAATGGCCTCTCTGAATTGAATCGTTTTCATTTTAATATTTTTTGCAGCACAAATTTAATTAAATGCTAACGGATAAGTGGTTATAGCATTCAGAATTTTTAGGTTAAACTGTTTACAAAAACCGTTTTTTTATAGGATTTTAGGAGATAATTTCACTATTTTGGCATTGAGTCATACTATGAAATTAATACAATTAAACATTCAGGGGATTTCCTATAGCGAAACACAAACAGGTGCCTATGCACTTATTTTGAGTGAGGTGGATGGAAACAGAAGGCTGCCCATCATCATTGGTGGGTTTGAAGCACAATCCATTGCCATTGCCTTAGAAAAGGAAATAAAACCAAAACGCCCCTTAACCCATGATCTATTTAAGAACTTTGCCGAGAGATTTAATGTCTATATCAAACAGGTGATCATTCACAAATTGGTCGACGGGGTCTTTTACTCAAGCTTGATCTGCGAAAGAGATAAAATTGAAGAGATCATTGACGCTAGGACTTCCGATGCCATTGCCATGGCCTTGCGATTTAGAGCACCCATTTTTATATATGACTCCATTCTCAAACAAGCTGGTTTTGACGAAAGTACTATAAAAGACGATCAGAAAAACAAAGGAAGTGAAGACTGGATTCAAAATTTTGTCGAAGAACAAAGCAAACAAAAAGCCGTTCCCGACGATTTGAAAAAACTTTCTCTTACAAAATTGAAATCCCTTTTAGATAAACTGGTAAATCTGGAAGATTACGAAAAAGCAGTGAAAATTAGGGACGAGATTTCAAAAAGAGAGTCAAAAAAATAGCTGTTAATCTTTTTTTGAAAACTATTTTTATTTCCAAACAGAGTAATCTCACCATGACTTATTTTTGATCATATATCTTCTAGAGCATGCAACAATATTTAGATTTGGTCAAATTTATTCAGGATCATGGGGTAAGCAAAACAGACCGAACGGGAACAGGTACAAAAAGTGTTTTTGGCTACCAGATGCGTTTCGATTTAGCTGAAGGCTTCCCTTTGGTTACAACCAAGAAAATTCACGTAAAATCTGTAATTCACGAACTTTTGTGGTTCTTGAAAGGGGACACCAACATCAACTATCTAACTAAAAATGGTGTCAGAATATGGAATGAATGGGCAGATGAAAAAGGAGATTTGGGGCCAGTCTATGGTCACCAATGGAGGAATTGGAATGATGAAGGTATCGATCAAATCAAGGCGGTAATAGAAACTTTGAAAACCAATCCAGACAGCAGGAGAATGCTGGTATCGGCATGGAATCCCAGTGTGATGCCCGATACTTCTGTTTCCTTTTCAGAAAATGTAGCCAATCACAAAGCTGCACTCCCCCCCTGCCACGCTTTTTTTCAATTTTATGTAGCCGATGGTAAACTCTCATGTCAACTCTATCAAAGGAGTGCTGATTTGTTCTTAGGGGTTCCCTTCAACATCGCATCCTATGCCCTTTTGAATTTGATGGTGGCCCAAGTCTGTGGTCTCAAACCGGGTACATTTGTCCATACTTTTGGAGATGTTCACATCTACTCCAATCATCGTGAACAACTGGAGGAACAACTTAGTAGAAGTCCAAAACCTCTACCTCAGATGGTATTAAATCCAGAAATTAAAGATATTTTTGATTTTAAATACGAAGATTTTACCCTTAATGGGTATGATCCACACCCGTTGATTAGGGGTAAAGTCGCCATTTAAATCAAACTGTAATTGATTGCTTCAGAAGCGTGATTAATTTCTGAATTTCCTCATTAGAATTGTAAAAATGCATGGAAAATCGGAGATATTTACCCCGGTATGATGCCCTTATCCCTTGTTCTTGCAATTGATTCAATACAGCTTCATCCGTGAGAATGCTTACGATAGAACTTTGAGGTTTGCGCTGGTGATATTCGGGGATCCATCCAATATTGGCAAGTTCATTTCTTAGATTTTGGCAGAGTACTTTATTTTTTTCTACCAGTTTTTCAAAATCATTGGCTTTTAAATACTCCAATGCAAAAACCAATGAAGCAGCCCCCAGTATATTGAAATGTCCGGAAAACACCTTTTGTTGAAAACCCTCATGACTCAAATTTGTTTCTGCAAAAAATTGATCTGATAAGGCAATAAAACCATTGCCAAAACCAGCTAACAACCATTTATATCCACTACAAACTACGGCATCAAAAGGCGAAGCCTCAAAATCAAAATGATCAGTGCCAATGTGTTGTGTAGCATCCCCTACAATAAGCAGCTTTGGATATTTTTCTTTAATATGAT
>JAACDY010000175.1 GCA_009936675.1 Bacteroidota bacterium | reverse complement strand
TTGATACCATGAACTGCAATCGCACCAACAGGGTCGTCTACCTTCATTTTGTCGAAAAACAAAACTGCTACATCAACCAATATTCCGGCAATAAAACCAATAAGAATTGCTGACATTGGACCTACTACATTACATCCTGCTGTAATGGAAACCAACCCTGCTAAAATTCCATTGATCACCATGGTGATGTCGATTTTACCATAAGAATAATAGGTGTAGAACATCGTGGCTATTCCACCTGCTGCCGAAGCCAAGAAGGTATTGGCCACCACAGCACCGATCAATTCCCAGTTCCCCACAGCACCCAGTGAAGATCCAGGATTGAATCCAAACCAACCAAACCAAAGAATAAATGCTCCTATAGAGGCCAGAGGTAGATTATGTCCCGGTATGGTATTGGAGTTTCCCTCCTTTGAGTATTTTCCAATTCTTGGCCCCAAAACCATGGCCGCAGCCAGCGCCGAAAATCCTCCCATAGCGTGAACCGCAGCAGATCCCGCAAAATCATTAAACCCTCTAAGGGCAAGCCAGCCGTTAGGATTCCAAACCCAATTGGCAACCAAGGGATACATGATACCGCAGAAAAACACCACCATAATGGCATAGGCCCATAGCTTCATCCTCTCGGCCAAGGCGCCAGATACAATCGATATGGCAGCTACTGCAAAACCCAGTTGAATAAACCAAAATAGTTGGTTGGAAACCGTAAGGCCCAAGCCAAGGTCTCTCTCCATAATTCCAAAGTCTAAAGCAAACCAGCCGTTGGAGGCACCATAAGCAATGCCAAAGCCCACCACAAAAAAGGCGATTCCTCCAAAAGTGATGTCTATGATGACCTTGGCAATGATGCTCATCGCATTTTTGGCTCGGACAAAGCCCGCTTCTAATAGTGCAAATCCTGCCTCCATAAAAAAGATCAGTGCAGCACACAGTGCAACCCAAACAGTGTTGATTGCAAAAATTTGCTCATTGAGTAATTGAGTGTATTCTTCCATTAGTTTTTTATTATTTCACTATAAATATAGAAAATAATATTTGAGAGAAATCTGATCAAAGATTTCTCTACCCAGCGGAGAATAAGCCCGAAAGTTTAAAAAAAAACGATCGTAGAATCGATCGATCAAATATGGATTGGCATTGAACTTGAGAAGGGCGGGTTAGTCTAAAATTTCATTTTTTCCTACCATCATCTTATCAAATTTTAGATCGTCTAATCCCTGTTGATCAAAGGGATCCTCGATATATTCCTGGATATTGTACAGGGCCATTAGTATAAAGCCAATCATGATGGAAAAGAAAATAGAAACGACCAATTCTAAAAAATTACTTTTGTCAAAACTGGCTAAAATATTGGAGTTGTACACCAAGGGAGATAGATAAATAAAAACTAAACAATACATCCTTAGAGAGATAGGGGTGGCATGTATTTTCAAGGTATTGAGTTTTTCAACACATTCAAACAATTCGTTTTTTACCCTAATGATACTGTCTTTTTCTCTTTCGTTGTAATGTTTCTTGTAATTTTCAAGGATGTAGAAAATTTCTTTGCGTTTGTTCCTTACCTGATGCATGGTCATAGAACCCTTTTCGGTGAGGATTTGCAATACATCATCTTGGAGACCTAGAAGTGTTTTGAAAAAAGCAGCATATTCTTTGGTATTGGTTCCATCCACAGCACGAAAAAGGTTGGTCAGCTCAATCATTTTATTCCTAAAACTATTGAATTCAGCGATGGCCTCCTGTCTTTTTTGATAGGCACTGGTGATGGAGAAAACCAATGGAAAAACAATGGCAATACTCAAAATGGTAAAATCAATTTGAAGATTGAAATTGAATTTATCGTAGAAAAAATAGATGATCAATGTTTCGGCAACAATTAATATCATTCGAAAATTGATTGCAGAATAAATGACGCTGATTTTCTTGCTCATTTCTTTAAATAGATTCAACAAAGATAAATTTTAATATAGTAAATAGTATAACAACCTCAAAAATAGAACTGTAGCGTTGTAAAACATGAGAAATCGGTAAATATTTTATGAATTGCAGTATAAATGCAGTATTTAAAAACCCAACACTGGTCTTAATTTTATGCTTTAACCCATAAGGTCGATAAAATACTTTGGCAAAGCTTGTGGTTCAACCGATGATCTCTCTGACAAAAAAATGCTTAATTCCCAGAGATTACTCATTCAAAAGCATGGGCAGACCAAAACCTTTTTCTTGCTTTTGGGGCAAATCGAAAAGCAGCCGCACTGTTGGAGCCAACTGATGGGTAAAAAGTTGACCTTCACTAGCAACTTCCCCCAAAGTTTTTACCCCTTTTCCAAAAACAATGATCCACGTTTGATCGGATCCATTGATTTTTTTACCATGACTTCTCCAACTATCAATAGGAACTGTTCCCCTTCCGTGATCTGTGCTGATGATGAAAGTAGTTTTTCCACGATAATGACTGCTTTGTTGGGTATAATTCCATAAATCCTCAATAAGTGCATCGGTATTTTTGGTGGACTTTAGATAGGATTCATAATCTCCATTATGGGCAAAGTCATCGGTTTCTCCATAAGCGATGTAGATCAAATCGGGTTGATGTTTGTCAAGATAGGCTTTGGCAAATTGATGGGTAAAACCATCGAGCCTGACAGACCCCCAAGGACTTGGAATTTGACGTTGAAGCTCGTTGAGCAGTTCTTCCTGTGGTGTGAGTGGAAAATCGGTGGAAGGTTCGAAACCGCTGTTGGTGTAAATCCCCGACCTTTCCTGGTTGACAATGGAATCGAAAACATCCCAACTGCCAAAAGCTGCGACACGATTTTTGCCATAGACTTTGGCAAATTGTTCCAAAACAGTTTCGTTGGGATTGGGGATTTTATCATTGCTATTTATGTTTTGATCGTCTGCCCTACCCGTGAGTATTTCATTATAACCTGGATAGGAAAACCACATCCCATTGGTGAGATTGACCTTGTTGCCCAAAGTTCTATTGCCATAAATTTGGCCCATATTGGCCACTTGGTTCCAGACAAAAGGCATCAGTCGCTTTCTTCTTTCCTCAGGGCTTGAGGCCCAAGACCTTTCGTAGACCTTATCGGGATGCTCAACGTATTTTTCATTGGTGACCAACAGCGAATCGGCACCCGAAAACAACTCCTGCCATCTCAAACCATCTAGGGTAATAAAAAAAACTTTTTGATCGCTGTTTGCTGCTTGAGAAAATCCCTGAAGAGTGCAAAAAAAGACAATTAGCAAATAATATAAGCTGTTCATGGCTGCCATTTAATGATTTATGAATCATAAATATAGACATATTCATTAGAATCAAAATCAATTCGATTTGTGGAAGGTTCATCGACTGTACCTCGGTCTTGATTATACGGTTAAATAAATCGCCATTCACTAATCTATACCAGAACCACTTGAGAATTCTGATCTTTTTTCTTTATATATTAGTGGGGTCCCAACTGAAATCAATCCAACTGAAAATATTTATAATGAAGAAAATCATTTACTCCATTCTGCTTTTTTTACCCATGATGATATTTGGGCAAAGCCATACAGATGACCTCAATTTGGCGGATAAGATTTCAGAAGTTAGGAAAGAAAACATCCTTCAAAATCCCGACTATCACAATTGGGGTTCCTCCATGATAAAAGGAGAAGATGGAAAATATCATCTGTTCTATGCTCAAATGTCGAAAAAAATCGGGTTCAAATCATGGCTGACCGATGGGGTTGTATCGCATGCCATTTCCGATTCTGCCGCTGGGCCCTATGTTCACCAAGAAATCGTTCTAGAAGGCCGGGGGCCGGATTATTGGGATGCCTATACGGCACACAATCCAAGAATCAAGTTCTTTGATGGTAAATACTATTTGTATTATATGTCCACCAATTCGGGGGACTGGAAATTTTCTGAAGAGGAGTTTGATCAAGCCAGAACTCAAGGCATTCCCAATCCATTTAGATCGATTGTAAGAATGAATCAACGCATCGGGGTTGCGGTCTCAGAAAACATCAATGGCCCTTGGGAAAGATTAGATAAACCTATTTTGGAACCTTCGGGCCCGATTGCTCAAATTACTTGTAATCCGGCCGTGGCAAAAAGACCTGATGGAGGATATATTATGATTGTTAGGGGGGACAAGCCCAATGTAGAATACGCCAATGGCAAATGGCCTGGTCCAAATGAACTCATAAGAAGTCAGGCCATCGCCTTATCAGATTCTCCTATGGGCCCTTGGGAAATTCAACCCAAACTCGCCGTGGGAAATTTAAATTCAGAAGACCCCGCCATTTGGTATGATGAAAAAAGAAGTAGATATTATGGTGTTTATCACGCGTTTGGATATATGGGTATGATTACTTCTGTCGATGGTCTTAACTGGGAAAATGCAAAACATTACAAAGTATTGGATAAAGCCGTAAAAAAAGCTGATGGTACTGAAATAAATGCCAGTCGGTTAGAGAGACCCTTTATTTATGTTGAGGATGGTGTTGCCAAAGTCTTGACGGTAGCCGTATTTGAAAAAAACAAAAATTCCTATTCTCTTTTCATTCCTTTGGATTGATTGTCTGAATTAAGATTGAATTTTTTGCAATAACGAATTCCCTTTTCCAAGCCTAATTTCGCTGATTGGGATATCTACTAAGACAACAACATTCCATATGATTTATATCTAAAAATGACAAGAAGAACAAGGTGATTTAAAGTGGATCTATTAGGGATGGTTTTTAGAGGGTTTGTTCAGTAATAATTCATAAATTTAAGCTTATTTTTTTTTTTAAACTAATCATTACTATTGAATTAAATGAAATCAAAAAACTATTTAAATCTGAAATTTCTGTGCCTTTTAGCGACTTCTTTTTTCGTTTTTTCTTGCAATCAAAAAAATGCTGAATCAAATCTTAAGAATAAATCACTTCCCAATATTTTAATATTTATGGGGGATGATATGAATTGGAATGATTGTGAGCCCTACGGAAATACAGTGGTCAAAACACCAAACATTCAAAGACTGGCAAATGAAGGAATAAGTTTTGACAATATGTTTACTTCAACGGCCATGTGTGCCCCTTCTCGTCAACAGCTGATGACTGGTTTGTATCCCATAAGAAGTGGAGCATTTCCCAACCACTCAGAAGTATATAGAGGCGTTAGAAGCTTTGCACACCACTTTGGCGATATGGGATATGAAGTTGCACTTATTGGAAAGAAACACTATGGGCCATCCGATTCCGTTCCTATAAATTATTTGGGAGGGGTTCAGCACGATACGGGAGTTGACGGAGATGATATTGATTTGGATAAAATCAAACCTATAGTCTCTGGAGAAAAACCCTTTTTTTTGATAATAGCACAAAATCAGCCTCACTCCCCTTGGAATAGAGGTAATTCTGATCAATACAAAGCCGAAGATTTAACCATTCCTGAGTATATGGTGGATTCTCCTTTGACCCGTTCTCATCTAAGTTCCTATTACAATGAAATCACCTATATGGACAGTCTTTTGGGGAAAACCTTGGACATTATCGACAAAGCTGAAAAAACCAATAATACCATTTCAATTTTTACCAGCGAACAAGGTTACTCATTCCCTTATGGAAAATGGACCTGCTATGACTTGGGATTGAAAACCGCTTTTATTGCCAAATGGCCTGGAAAAATTGAACCCAACACTAGAAATAAGGCCACCACCCAATATGTTGATATTGTACCTACCCTTCTTGATGCCGTGGGTCAAAATCCATTACATTTTGATGTAGGTATTGCCGATGCCTCAGGAAATAAAAACTTTGATGGTAAGAGTTTTTACCCTGCCATGAAAGGAGAGACCCAAAAACACCGAGACTATACTTATGGGGTTCATACCACCAGAGGGGTAATCAATGGTTCTGAATCTTATCCCATCAGATCTGTTCGCTCCATTAAATACAAGTATATACAAAATTTGAGTCACAACGATTTTTTCTATAATATCCTCACCGCCAAGGACAAACAAAGGCCCATATCTTTAATCTATCAATCATGGGTTGAAAATGCCCAGACTGAGGATGAATTGAATTGGGTAAAACAATACAAAAAAAGATCTTATGAAGAGTTGTACGATTTAGAGAATGATCCATACGAAAAAAACAATCTTGCCAATCATGTTGAATATCTTGAAATAAAAAAAGATTTAAAGGCACAACTTCAGTCATGGATGAATCAGCAGGGAGATTTGGGCATTGAGTCGGAAATGAAAGCCATATCGAGGCAGAATAGAACAGGAAAGGGTGAATGGTATTCGTATGTCCAAAAGTTAAAATCAAAAATTTAGACATTAATCATTTCAAAATTATGAACAGAGATATCGTCTCCCTTAAAAGGTTTTTTTTTATTGTTTTTATATCAATTTCTCTAGTTGGATGTGAATCCAATAAAGAAACAGATCAACAGGCGGATCGCCCCAACATTATCATCATATTGTCAGATGACATGGGCTATTCAGATATAGCCCCTTATGGTGGCGAAATCAATACCCCTAACCTAGCCTCTTTGGCGAAAGATGGATTAAAATTCACTCAATTTTACAATGCGGCCAGATGCTGCCCTACAAGGGCTTCCTTGCTGACCGGAGCATATCCCCACGAGGCAGGAATAGGACACATGACCAATCCCCCTAGTGATGTGAATGGACATAATTATGGAGTGCCTGAATACCAGGGAAAACTTAGTTCTAATGTGGTAACGATCTCGGAAGTCTTAAAACAAGCAGGCTATGCAACTATGATGAGTGGAAAATGGCATTTGAGCTTTTTTGACAAAAATCAATGGCCACTTCAAAGGGGTTTTGACAAATTCTATGGTTTCATCTCGGGGGCAGGAAACTATTTTAAACCTGATTCACCAAGATTCATCTTTGAGGGCAATGAAAAAATAGACATCAAAAATGAAAACTACTACACGACCGATGCTTTTACGGATAAGGCCATGGCTTTCATATCGGAGGCAAAAGCTGAAAATAAAGAAAAACCTTTTTTCCTTTACCTATCTTATAACGCGCCTCATTGGCCACTTCAAGCCCCCAAATCGGAGATAGATAAATATCGGGGTAAATATATGAAAGGTTGGGAAAGCCTTCGACAGCAGAGATACAATCGAATGATAGAGATGGGGCTTATTGACGCTTCATGGAGCCTAAGTTCTGATGATATTATTTCTTGGGAATCCTTAGATCAACTCAAACAGGAAGAAATGGATCTGAGAATGGCTATATATGCTGCCATGATTGATCGAATGGATCAAAATATTGGGAGATTGGTTGATGACTTAAAAAGAAAAAAGCTTTATGATAACACCATAATTATGTTTTTAAATGACAATGGTGCTTGTGCCGAATTTGACATGTTGGGTAGTGGCCCGAAAGAACAATTGGAAACCAAAAATGGGTTCGCATTAACCTATGGTAAGGCCTGGGCAAATGCTTCAAACACACCCTACCGATCATATAAACATTGGGTCCATGAAGGAGGAATCGGCACCCCTTTTATCGTCCATTGGCCTGAGGGAATCTCAGAAAGTATTAAGGGTCAAACCATTAATCAATATGGTTTTTTACCCGACATCATGGCTACTTGTCAAGCATTGGCAAAAACCCAACACCCTAAAGAATACAATGGCAATAAAATTAAATCCATTTCTGGGAAAAGTCTACTTCCTATATTCTCAGGATCCACAGAGGAAATTCACTACGAGCCCATATTTTGGGAACATGAAGGGAATAAGGCCGTTCGATTGGGAGACTATAAATTGGTTCAGGATTGGGAGAAAGGAAACCCCAACAATTGGGAACTCTACAATTTGTCAACTGATCGTACTGAACAGAATAATCTAATATTATCAGAGCCGGAAAAGGCTGAAGAAATGATTGCAATGTACTTCAGTTGGGCTTCCAAAATTGGAGTAATCCCATGGGAAGAAATCAATAAAATTAGTGCATCTAGAAATTAAGGTTTATTGCTGACTTACTTCTCTCTTTTGGGCAGGTATTTTTTTAGCTTTTGGATCAATTCTTGGTGTTCAGTTTTTTTAGATAAATTCAACCATTCATTGGGGTCGTTTTCATGGTTGTATAACTCATCCCCACCATCTTTATAACTTATATATCTCCACTTTCCATAACGAATCGCATGATTGCCTTTACCATAAGTTATACGTACTGGTCTGTGATAATTTTGAAT
>JAACDY010000174.1 GCA_009936675.1 Bacteroidota bacterium | reverse complement strand
GTAGAGGCGGTAACGACCGTCTTTGTTGATTTGGGGTTGGTTTTTTTTGATTTCGTGTTGTTCTTTGAGCAAGGCAATGAGTTCACTGCCGGTGGTTTCAAAATTGACTTTATGGAGTTTTTTTTGAATTTTTTTGGATTTTCGATCCGTTCCGGTCAGATGGGTTCTTACCCGTTTTTAAATGTTATTACTTTTACCGATGTAGAGAACATCGCCCACGGTATTGTGCAAATAGTAAACCCCTGTGGCATTGGGTAATTCTTCGATGATGGAGAGGTATTTGGAGGGAACTTGATGGGTGTGAAGGGCTTTGATTTGAGATTTGAGGATTTCCTTACCGCTGTCTTTTTCTAACAATAGCTCAAAAAGTTTGACCGTGGCCAGGGCATCGCCTTGGGCGCGGTGACGGTCACTGATGGGAATGCCCAAAGAACGTACCAACTTTCCCAGTTTGTAGGACTCCATATCGGGCAGCAGTTGTTGGGAAAGGCTAACGGTACAGAGGGAGTTTCTTTCAAAATTATAGCCCAGACGTTTGAATTCGGTTCGGAGGATACGGTAGTCAAAATCGGTATTGTGGGCTACAATGAGGCAGTTTTCGGTGATTTCGATGATGCGTTTGGCCACTTCAAAAAATCGTGGGGCATTGCGCAACATTTTACTGTTAATACCGGTAAGCTTTTCTACAAAGGGCTGTATGGGTCTTTCGGGATTGACCAAACTGATGAATTGATCGGTAACCTCTTGTCCGTTGTATTGATATATGGCAATTTCGGTAATGCCTTCCTCATTGTACTTTCCTCCTGTGGTTTCTATGTCTAGAATGGCGTACATGATCAATAGTTACGGGGTCCAAAAATTTTACTCCCCACACGAATCATATTACTTCCCTGTGCAATGGCCAAGGGATAGTCGCCACTCATGCCCATCGATAGGATTTCTAGGGGTATGTTTTGCTCGATCAACTGGTCGTATAGGGCTTTAAGTCCTACGAACTCCTGAGCAATCTGTTTTTGATCCTCGGTGAATGTGGCCATTCCCATCAGTCCTTTGATCTGAACATGGGGAAGTGCTGTGGCCATTTGAATGGTTTGATGGCATTCTTCGGCCGAGAATCCAAATTTACTTTCTTCCTGAGCGATATGAATTTGAAGAAGACAGGGGATGATGCGGTTGTTTTTTTGGGCTTGTTTGTTGATTTCCTTTAACAATTTGGGACTGTCAACCCCGTGGATTAAATCCACATAAGGTGCCATGTATTTGACTTTATTGGACTGAACATGCCCAATCATGTGCCACTGGATGTCTTTGGGAAGTTCTTCCTGCTTGCGGGTCATGTCTTGAATTTTGTTCTCTCCAAAAACCCTTTGACCGGCATTGTAGGCCTGCATGATTTCTTCGTTGGATTTGGTTTTGGAAACGGCGACCAACTGAACGTGCTGAGGGATTTCTTGCAGTAGTATGGTGATGTTTTCTGCTATACTCATTTTAAAAAAACGTCTAGGAAGGGTTAAATAGGATATTGAATAGAAGCATTTATTCCTTACAACATTCCATAATTTGATGTGCAAGTTCCAAAGCTCGGGTTCCGTTTTCTAGGGGAACAATAACGGGTTCATTCTTTTCGATTGCATCTGCAAAAACTTCTAATTCTTCCAATATGGCGTTGGAATCTTCTATGTTGGGATTTTCAAAATAGATTTGTTTTTTTTCTCCATCGGCATTTTCAAGGATCAGTGCAAAATCCTCTGGTTTTTTTGGAGCATCTTTCATTTTAACGACCTCCACTTTTTTTTCTAGAAAATCTACAGCGATATAAGCATCTTTTTGAAAAAAGCGGGTTTTCCGCATTTTTTTAAGGGAGATCCTACTGGCCGTTAGGTTGGCTACACAACCGTTTTCAAATTCGATACGGGCATTGGTAATGTCGGGAGTGGTGCTGATGACAGCAACTCCAGATGCGGATACGGATTTGACTTTGGCATGGACCACACTCAACAACACATCAATATCGTGTATCATCAAATCCAAGACGACCGGCACATCGGTGCCTCTGGGGTTAAATTCTGCCAAACGGTGGGATTCTATAAATTTGGGATGGGTGACCGAGGATTTTATGGCCTTAAATGCGGGATTAAAACGCTCGACATGTCCCACCTGACCCAGTACACCATTTTGGGCGGCCAATTCGGTGATTTCTCGAGCTTCGGCAACACTGTTGGCGATGGGTTTTTCGATAAAAACATGCTTGCCTTTTTGGATGGCATTAAGGGCATTTTGATGATGGTAGGGGGTGGGGGTGACGATATCAATCATCTCACAAGCTTGGATCAAATCGGCTTCGCTTTCAAAGGCGACATAGCCTTTTTCTTGTGCCAAGGCCTTGGCATTTTTTTGATCGGGATCATAAAATCCAACCAACTCATATCGCTCGGAGGCCTCCAGTAAACGCAAGTGAATCTTACCCAAATGTCCCGCACCCAAAACGCCGGCTTTTATCATAGCACTTATTTTTAATCAAAAATACCATCTTTTTCTGATTTTGTTGGGGAAGTAATTACATTTGTCCCCATGACCGATTCAACCAAGCATCAAGGGCAAAGACGACAGTTGGTAAAACTGTTGGAAGAAAAAGGAATCCAAAACAAAGAGGTATTGACTGCTGTGGGGACTGTTCCCCGTCATTGGTTTATGGATACCGGTTTGGAAGCGTATTCCTATGTGGACAAGGCCTACCCCATTGCCGCCGATCAGACCATTTCACAGCCCTATACCGTTGCTTTTCAGACCCAGTTGCTGGAATTACAAAAAGGGGATAAGGTATTGGAGATCGGAACTGGGTCGGGCTATCAGACAGCCGTTTTACTGGCATTGGAAGGACTTAAAGTCTATACCGTCGAACGTCAACAGCAGTTGTTTAAAAAAACGGCATTGTTGTTTAAAAAACTAGGACTGCAACCCAAAAAAGTGATTTTTGGAGACGGTTACCAGGGCTTGCCGGATCAAGCGCCTTTTGATGCCATTATTGTGACTGCAGGAGCCACTGAGGTACCCAAAGCGCTTTTGGAACAATTGACCATTGGAGGACGATTGGTGATTCCTGTTGGAGAAAAAGACCAAATCATGACCCGTTATATTCGAACAGGGGAAAAGTCATTTGATCGAAAAACCTTTGGGAATTTTAGATTTGATCCCTTGCTAAAAGATAAGAATTAAAGCGCAAGGTTAATCCTTAATCCTTAATCCTTGATTTTGCTTTAATTTACCCAAAGCCCAAAAATAATCTACCCTTAACAGTTTCATTTTTCCAAAACCCAGTTGGTTAAGTCCAATATTGAGTTCGTAATGGGGTTTTTGATGCTTTACGGTCAAGGCGTGAAAGCCAGCAATGAACTCACTTTTCAACCATCGAATAGGGGGCCAATTGCTCACACCCCATCTTTTAAAATGATGCTCCCAGTGCATCAGAAAATAATCGTTGGAAGAACTGAATTGATAGAAGGGTAGGAGGTTAAATTGATTTAAATAGGGCGTGGCTTTTCCAAATATAATTTCATTGCCATGAAAATGGTTTAAATCCATAAAAGCATGACTTTCCCTTTGCAAGAAACGCCCGGATTTGATTTTCAGATGCGTTTCACCAACCATTCCCAAGGAGAGGTTTTGATCATAAGTAAAATCCAGTTTCATAAAGTTGTATCGAGAAATATCACTGCCCAGCGCGTGGGTGAATTCCAGACTTATCTTAGGGTAGTTTTTCTTTTGTGAGTAAAATCGTTGGTTGGGGTATTGATAGTATTGACTTTGGGGGCGGTATTGAAGCATTAAGCTGTATTTTTTGAAGGTGTGGGCTTCAAAATCATAATACGCATTCGTGGGAATGTTGGACTGGTAGGTTTTGTGTTTGTTGAAATAGGAAAAATCAGTGGTGTTGCGTCTTGGATTTCTTTTGAGATAAGCCAAAGTAGCCGTAAAATATAAATCGGGTTTGAGTATACTTTTAAAGTGAGATGAAAAATGGGTGTTTTCGTACCATTTTGAATAATTTTCTTTGAAGAACAGACTGTAAATATCATTGAAAAAAAGACGGATGGGTTGCTCATGGTCAAATTGAACCAAACTTCTCCCTGCCGAAACCAATAATCTTGAATAATAGACCTTGTTCATCAAGTAGTTGACTTCCAAATTGGGGTACCATTTTTGATCTGAAAAACCATAGATAGTGCCGGATTGGATTTTGAGCGATTTCTTTTTCTTTTCCCAATCCTGATGGTAATAGAGATTGAATTTCGCATTATAGCCTTGAACGGTATTGAAATTTATTCCTGTAAGCGGAATTGAAAACCCATAAGAAGTTTCTTTTTGCGAGTTTTGGATTTTTTTACCTAAAAGATCTCTCCATTTGAATTGGTTGACTTCACGATCCAAGGAATCCAAATAGACAGGGTTTCGTGTGCCTTTGCAATGCTGTCTTTTTTTTTGTAATTAGAAAGTTCCTCAGAAGTTAACGGAATGGGTCTGTTTTGAACAAAAAGACTGTCTTTTTGGTTGGCCTTATCTTCGATTTGATAAATCATTTTACCAAAGGTTTTGTTTTTGAATATGGGATTGAAATCATAATGTGTATAAACCCCTGAAAAATGGGCATTAAAGTTGAATCCAAAGATTCCGATTTTGAATTCAATCTCTTGATCGCTTTTTAGCCACGATTTGGATTCTAGGTCATGATTGTAGTTTTGTTTGATGCGAAATTCATCAAGTGCAGTGAGGGAACTCTGGGAACGATTGACTTTAAGATCCAATCCGTAAAAACTCCAATAATCTTCTACAATGTAGATTACTCCTTCAAAAGTGGGAGAGGTATCAATTTTTCTTTTGACTTCAATCTGATTGATTAAATGACCTTCGTCCGTATAGAATGTTCCCATCAATCGATATCTATAAAAAGAAAAAGCAGAATCAGCAATGGGTGAGATCAATTCATTATCAAGTTGACTGAGTTTTGATAAAAGTTAAACTCTGCATCATTGGCACTGTTAAAAGTTATGCCCTGTTCGTCACCACTTACTTTTGTTGCGGTGATAATTTCCTTGAATTTTTCTCGATCTTTAAATATTTTAGAATAGGTTTTCGAATGGTACAATATGCCTGATCTAGAAGAATCAAGTGCCTGATCGGTAATATTAATTTCCTGTCCCAGTATTTTACGAGGTAAATTTTTGGTCCCTACAACTCCTTTTGAATAGAAGTTTGCCCTGTAGGTTGAGTGGGTCAACAAATGTTCCTTTCTTTTTCTTTGAGCGGCTCTTATGATGGCATTGGCAGGATTTTCTGTTGCATTGAGGGTTACCTCTTCCAGCGAAATCTTTTCTTGCTTAAGGCTTATTTCAAAATAAGACGGCAAGGATTTTAAATCGTAAGGAAGTATTTCGGTTTTATATCCCAAACTTTTAAAAACGATTTCTCCTTTATCATAGGGGAGGTCGCCCAAATAAAATGCTCCATCCTCATTGCTTACCGTTCCAACAAAAGAATCTTTAATATAAACACTCACCCCACGCATTGGATTATTGACACTGTCCGTGACCTTACCGTTGATCTGAGCTGTTAGTGGAGCACAGAAGAGAAATAGCACGTTGACGAATCCCATTGTGATTCGTCTTCTCCTGTAAACGAATGCGGTTTTTAACTTTTTAAAGGAGAAAAAACTTTCCTCTATTTTTTGAAGGATATCAAAACAAAAAGAAAAGTTTAGATAGGAAATGAAGTAGAATCTACAACTAAAACTGGCGTGCTGATAGGTTTTCATGATCGCTATGTTGGGGTAAGTTATCTCGAGTTAGAGAAATCTTTTTATTTATTAAAACTCTTTTTGATTCGATCTAAGTCCCTTTTATTGTCTCGGTCTTTGAGTGTTTCTCTTTTGTCGTACAGTTTTTTACCACGGACGAGGGCGATCAACATTTTGGCAAAGCCCTTATCGTTGATGAAAAGCTTTAGGGGAACGATGGTCAGGCCCGAATTTTTGACTTGCTTGTGAAGTTTGTTTAATTCCCTCTTGTTGAGTAATAATTTTCTGCTTCCACGAGGACGGTGGTTGAAGCGTGTGCCAAAAGCGTACTCTTCGATATACATATTGACGGCAAAGAGTTCACCTCTTTCGTTGAATTCACAAAAACTCTCGGCAATGGAGGCTTTGCTGTTACGGATGGATTTGATCTCCGTTCCCGTCAATACAATACCTGCGGTAAATTGATCGAGAATTTCGTATTCAAACCGGGCCTTTTTGTTTTGTATGTTGATCCGTTTTTGCACCTGGCAAAGTTACAATTAAAATCAAGGGAATTTTTTTAGATTTTTTGGTTTCTGGCGACTGCTTGTTCAATAATAGATTTGATTCTTTTTTGTTGGGTTTTTCCCTGTTTAGCACCCAAATACCATCGGATTAACATTTTAGTTGTGGAGGGGGGGAGCTTTGCAAAACCTGATTTGGCAGTTGCATTTTTTTCCAATGCACGTTTCAGCACTTCCGGCATTTCAGGATTTTTGGGGATCCCGTGATCGTGCGTTTTCTTTTTCTTTCCCTCTTGATACCATTTTAAACCGAAGGCCGTCATTTGGTTTTCCCGGATTAATTCCTTGGCATAAGACAGGGTGTTTTCACTCCAACGACTGTTTTTGTTTCGTTGTGTAAAATCTCGGATGTACCGATCTTGATCCAAACGTTTTACGATGGTGTCCACCCATCCATAACAGATTGCGATTTCTAATAGCGACCTATGGCTTGGAAAGGGTAGGCCCGTGTGTCGTTTGTAAATGATGAGTGCTACTTTGATTTCTTTTTGATGATGAACGACCAACCATTTTTTAAAATCCAATGGGGAATAGACTTCTATTTGTTGCATAATAAGTAGGTTTCTTTAACAAATTAGTAAAACGATGGTTAAAAAAAATCAAACCCTACGGGCATACATTACTTTAATTTCTAAACACAATATTATCATCGAAATGATCCACCAAAATGGGTTGGGTATTGTCTATTTTTCCCGCCAGGAGTTCTTTGCTCAAGGCGTTGAGCACTTTTTTTTGCATGACTCGTTTGACTGGCCTTCCACCATATTCGGGATCAAAACCCCATTCAGCCAGTGCGCTAATGGCTTCGTCAGAAGCAGCGATGTCAAGTTCTTGCTGTTTTAGTCTATTGGCCAAAATTTTGAATTGCAAGCGTACAATGGATTCGATTTCCTTAGCCGTAAGTGGAGAAAACATGATAATGTCGTCGATGCGGTTGAGGAATTCGGGTCGTATGGAGTTTTTAAGTAATTGTAAAACTGTTTCTTTGGCTTTCTCTTGTGCTTGGTCAAAATCTTTATGGGCTTCGAATACGGCTTTGATCTCATGGCTCCCTATATTGGAGGTCATAATGACAATGGTGTTTTTAAAGTCGGCGGTTCGCCCTTTGTTGTCGGTTAGTCGGCCTTCATCGAGTACTTGCAAGAGCACGTTAAAGGTATCGGGGTGGGCTTTTTCGATTTCATCCAAAAGCACCACGGAATAGGGTTTTCGCCTTACGGCCTCGGTGAGTTGCCCTCCTTCGTCATAGCCCACATAGCCCGGAGGAGCACCGACCAACCGACTGACGGCGTGGCGTTCTTGGTATTCACTCATGTCGATGCGGGTGATGTTATTTTCGTCATCGAAAAGCACTTCGGCCAAGGCTTTGGCCAATTCGGTTTTTCCCACTCCTGTGGTTCCCAGAAACAGAAAACTACCAATGGGTCGATTTTGGTCTTGCAGTCCGGCACGACTGCGTCGGATGGCGTCAGAAACCGCCTCTACTGCAGCTTCCTGCCCGACCATGCGTTTGTGGATTTCTTTTTCGAGATTCAGCAATCGTTCTTTGTCGGTCTGTAACATTTTGCTGGTGGGGATACCCGTCCACTTGGCCACTACCTCTGCGATGTCGTCATAGTTGACTTCTTTTTTGATAAGGGTGTCCTTTTCTTGGTATTCCAATAATTCCTGATGTAGTCGGTCGAGGGTTTCCTGTGAAGCTTTGATCTTTCCATAACGCAATTCGGCAACGGTGGCATAGTCGCCTTCTCTTTCTGCCCGATCGGCTTGGAGTTTGTAGTTTTCGATTTCCTGCTTGGCCTGTTGGATTTTGTCCACTCGGTCTTTTTCCTGACTCCATTGGGCAAAGAGGGTGTTGCGTTCTTCTTTAAGGTTGGACAGTTCTTCGTTGAGTTTGGCGATCTTTTCCTGGTCTTTTTCCCGTTTGATAGCAACGATTTCTATTTCGATCTGTCGGATTTTACGGTCAAGGGTGTCCAGTTCTTCGGGTTTAGAATTCATTTCCATGCGAAGTTTGGAGGCCGCCTCATCCATCAGGTCGATGGCTTTGTCAGGAAGGAAGCGGTTGGAGATATAGCGGTCGGAAAGCATCACAGCACCAATGATGGCTTCGTCTTTGATGCGTACCTTATGGTGGGTTTCGTATTCCTCTTTGATTCCCCGTAAAATTGAAATGGCACTTTCGGTATCGGGTTCGTCAACCACAACCTTTTGAAACCGCCTTTCTAGGGCTTTGTCTTTTTCAAAATATTTTTGGTATTCATCCAGTGTGGTCGCACCAATGGCACGGAGTTCACCCCTTGCCAAAGCGGGTTTTAGGATGTTGGCGGCATCCATAGCTCCTTCGCCACCCCCAGCACCTACTAGGGTGTGTATTTCGTCGATGAATAGAACGATGTTTCCATCGCTATTGACCACCTCTTTGATAACGCTCTTGAGGCGTTCTTCGAACTCTCCTTTGTATTTGGCTCCTGCAATCAATGCACCCATATCTAGGGCGAAAATTTGTTTTTCTTTAAGGTTTTCCGGAATGTCTCCATCGATAATACGATGGGCCAATCCTTCTGCAATAGCGGTTTTTCCCGTTCCTGGTTCTCCCACCAGTATGGGGTTGTTTTTGGTTCTACGGGAAATAATCTGCAACAAACGACGTATTTCTTCGTCTCGACCAATGACGGGGTCTAATTTGCCCTCCTGAGCCAGCTGATTGAGGTTTTTGGCGTATTTCTTCAACGCATTGTATTGATCCTCGGCCGATGCGGAGGTGATTTTTTCTCCTTTTTGCAATTCGGCTAGGGTCGCTTCTAAGTTTTTTCGAGTGACGCCTTGATCCTTAAGTATTTTGCCAATACTTCCTTTACTGTCGAAAAGAGCCAATAGCAGATGTTGGGTGGCGACAAATTCATCTTTGGAGGCTTTAGAAATATTGACGGCATTGATCAGTGTTTTGGAAGCATCCGGAGAAAGTACAATGTCTCCTCCCGTGACTTTGGGAAGGCTCTTTAAGGCACTGTCTGTTAGGTTTTCCAATAGGGAAAAATTGACTTGTAGTTTTTTAAAAACAAAAGGCAATACATTATCATCGACTGTCAAAAGTGCTTTGAACAAGTGTTCGTTTTCAATTTGTTGATGACCCAATTGCTGGGTCAGTTGCTGGGCGGTTTGGACGACCTCTTGCGATTTTAAGGTAAAATTATTCAGATTCATGGCATTTTTTTGTAGAACAAGGATCAAGATCTATTCCAATGGGGAATTACTGACTCCTTGTCGTTTTTATCACTCATTTTAATGACAAACTGTCTATTTCTGGGCTGAGTTTTCCATTTCCTTCCACACCTCGTTCAATCCGTCAATGATGTCGGAAGCCAGCATAAAAGGGGGAGAAAGGAATTGACATTGCAGATCGGCGGCTCTTCCGTGGGCATAGACTCCCAAGAGTGCTGCTGTTTCGGGTGTGTAGGCTTTCGCCAAGAGTCCGCCAATGATGCCCGTCAATACATCTCCACTGCCCGCTGTGGCCATGCCAGGATTGCCACTGCTGTTAAACCAAATCTTTCCGTCGGGTAGTGCAATGGCTGTATGGGCCCCTTTAAGGACACAGATGAGTTGGTTTTTTTGAGCGAAATGGCTCAAGCGTTCCAATTTCTCTTTGTCGTCTTTCCAAGCCCCAACCAATCTTTCAAACTCTTTGGGATGGGGGGGGGGAGTATGGTGTTTTTTGGGAGTTTGTCAATCCATTCGGGATGGGCAGCAATGAGGTTGATGGCATCGGCATCAATGACCATTTGGGCATTGTTTTCGGTAAAAAAAGTTTCTAAAAAATCTTTGGTTTCGCTGTCGGTCCCGAGACCGGGTCCTAATGAAACGGTATCATATTTTAATCCATAATACTTTGATAAACAATATTTTCCTGTATTAGTTTCTACCATTGCTTCAGGAATAGTGTTTTGTAATATTTCCACCCCACACTGTGGGGTCAATATGGACAATTTTCCCAGCCCTGTCCTTAGTGCTGCCTGTGCGGCTAAGACAGCGGCACCCATTTTCCCTTTACTCCCGGCCATCAGTAAATGATGCCCGTTGATTCCTTTGTGATCGAATTTATTTGGAGGTCGAAAGCAACTATTAGCCATTTGGGAGGTAAGATAGTAATGATGAGTTTTGACTTCTTTTAAATATTAGGGCAACAGTCGAATGTCCAACAGGTGAAATTGACCTGCTTTGGCGCCCATTTCGGGAAGGAGAAAAGCCAGTTTGGGCATTTGAAAACTCAATGTATGGTGGGCTTGTACGATTCCTTGACTAGGATTATCGCCGTTGAATTCGGAAAAAAGCCCTGAGGGAATGTCAATGGAGAAAACCAAATTGGGCAGTGTATTGAGGGTTTGAATGATTTTTTTTAAAGCTCCCGATACTGGACGATTGAGTCCTGTTCCCAACAAACCATCGATGATGATGACGTCCTTGGGAAGGGAGGAAAGCCCTTCGGGACTTAGTTTTTGGATTTTGGCAATGTTGACTCTCTTTCTATTTTGAGCATAATCTTTGGTGGGATTCTGACCCAAGGGAAATTCAAATAGGGTACAGGGGTATTGTTTATCCGTTAACAAGCGGTAGAGCGCCAGTCCGTCTCCACCATTGTTTCCCGTGCCGCACAACAGGCAAAAGGACTGGCTGTTATCATAGAGTTCGACAATCCATTCTCTACAGGCCATTGCGGCTCTATCCATCAAGTCTATGGTGGTAATGGGTT
>JAACDY010000173.1 GCA_009936675.1 Bacteroidota bacterium | reverse complement strand
ATTCATTTTGAAATTCTAATAAAATATCAGCACTGTCAAAAGTAACAGTTGAATTAATATTTACATCGAATGTATCTTTTTTACCTGATTTAGTAGTAATAATAATAGCTCCGTTTTGAGCTCTAGACCCATAAAGTGCAGCGGCATTACCACCTTTAAGCACACTAATTGATGCGATATCATCAGGACTAAAATCTTGAATATCTCCACCAAGAGGGACACCGTCAACAATATAGAGAGGTTGACTGCTACCAGCAATAGATCTATTTCCTCTAAGAATTACTCTTGATTGTGAATTTACACCCTGACTTGTCGTTGTAATAGAGATACCTGCAACCTTCCCTTGCAATGAG
Source organism: Bacteroidota bacterium (assembly GCA_009936675.1). Taxonomy (GTDB): domain Bacteria; phylum Bacteroidota; class Bacteroidia; order Flavobacteriales; family Flavobacteriaceae; genus UBA8316. Next base: position 2,562 of record JAACDY010000173.1, on the reverse strand, counting down.
TTCACTAAGCTTCCACCTGCTCTGGCCTCGTCAATTCCTTCAGCTTCAACATTCTGTGCAGCGTAAGATAGCTCTCTTTTCTGTCTTGAAATACCAAGAGAAGTTACAACAATCTCATCAAGTGCATTACCCTCTACAAGGGATACGTTGTAATCTGCATCAGCATTAACAACGATCTTTTGAGATTCGTAACCTACAAAGCTGATCTCTATGGTGAGACCATCGGCCGCAGAAATAGAGTAATTACCATCAAAATCGGTCGTTGCTCCATCATTTGTCTCAAGGACTACGATTGTTGCGCCAGGTAATGGCACACCATCCTCATCTGTTACTATACCAGTAACAGCTTTTTGCGCAAATAACACTCCTGAAAATAAAATGCAGAAACTTAAAAACGCGTTTTTAATTAATTTTTGTTTCATAATAAATTTTAGTTGGTTTGTAAACAATTTAGTAATTGTAGTTTGAATTAGAAGCGAATATATAGTGAATAAGTTTATAAATCATAATATTATGTTAATTTTTTGAAACTATTTTAGTTATATCATAATAATGTGGGAAGATCAAAACTTCATTCATCCTCATAATCTTTATTTTATTATCGTAAATTGGTGTTTATTTTTTAATCCACAAACGCCTTTAATTATATGAAAACTATAATTGCTCAATTCCCAATAACCCTCTTTTTTTTTTTTATTATTAGCTTAGGAATCAATCCTATATTGACAGCACAAGAACAAAAAATAACGGAAGAATCTGTCAGTTATCCCACCTATTACTTTGGAGATCCCAATCCCCTCCCCGCTTTTGTTTTTAATCCCAAAATATACCCCTACCACAAATTTCAGGGCTATGAATTTGAAAAAGCCAATAAAAATCTTAAAGTCGTTACACTAGAAAACCAATGGATTGAAGTTGAAGTTTTCCCAGAGGTGGGCGGAAAAGTTTGGGGTGCCATCGACAAAAGCAACGGCAATGAATTTATTTACAAAAACGAAGTAGCCAAATTTAGGAACATCGCCATGCGGGGTCCTTGGACTTCGGGAGGTATAGAATTTAACTTTGGTGTCATTGGTCACCATCCCGGCACAGGTTCCCCTGCCGACTATCGGTTGGACGAACTCCCCGATGGAAGTGTAATGTGTACCGTTGGCGGAATTGATTTACCCTCAAGAACCCAATGGCGGGTCAAGATCATTTTACCCAAAGATCAAAGTGCCTTTACCACTCAAGCGGTATGGTACAACCCCACAGAAACAGAACAAGCATACTACAATTGGATGACTGCCGCTGCTGCCGCTCAAAAAGACTTAGTGTTTTACACTCCTGGGGATCAATTCCTCACCCATGGGGGAATGGCAAAATCTTGGCCCATAGACCCACTCAACCGTGATTTGTCTCAATACCGTCAAAACAATTTTGGCCCCAGCAAATCCTACCACGTTATCGGAGAATACAACGATTTTTTTGGGGGATATTACGAGAACAGTAATACGGGCTTTGGTCATTGGGGACGATACGACGAAATTCCCGGACAAAAATTATGGCTTTGGAATCTCTCGAGAGCTGGAGGAATTTGGGAAGACCTCCTCACCGATACCGATGGACAATACGTTGAATACCAAGCCGGGAGACTCTATGTACAATATTTCCCTGGAGAAGAAAACCCCATCAGTCAAGCCACATTTGACCCCCATCTCACCGATCAATGGACAGAGGTATGGTTTCCTATCAAAGAAATAGGAGGGATCAAAGAGGCCTCTCCTTATGGTGCCATGAATGTGGTGGAAACCGAAAATAAATTAGAAGTAAAAATCAATGCTTTTAAAAAGGCAAACACGCAGGTGACCCTCAACGCCAACGGAAAAACACAAAGTCAATCTTTAGAGACTGTTCCCAACGGCACCTATAACTTATCTTTCTCCAAACCCACTAATGACTATACCGTTGATGTTCCTGGATTGGAATTGCATTATGACATTCAACCGCCATTGATTAAAAGAAACTTTGACAATCCTGAAGTGATTGCTCAAAACACCTTGGAAAAAACTTTTTTAAAGGCCAAAGATGCCCAACGGTATAGGGATTACCCACTCGCAGAGTCATTACTCACAGCAATTCTTCAAGAAGATCCACTCCATCTAGAAGCCAGAAAAGAACTCTCCTTTCTTTATTATAGAAATGGTGATTACGACCAAGCACTGTCTATAGCCAATACAGGTCTGCAAATCGATGCCTACCACAACGGGCTCAATTATACTACTGGTATTGGATACATGGCTCAAAAAGACTGGATCAATGCCAAAGAACATTTGGGATGGGCTGCCCGATCATCGGCCTACCGTTCGTCAGCCAATACACTGCTGGCACAAATACACCTGATCGAAAAAAAATACAATGATGCTAAACATTATAATGACATCGCCCTAAAATTCAATAGTGAAAATATCAATGCCCTTTCTCAAAAAGCCATGCTCCTCAGAATCATGGGAGATCGGGAGAAGGCCATAAAAACCATTGGTGAAATAGAAGCCATTGACCCCCTAAATCACTTGGTGGTGT